>NZ_JBEPEL010000074.1:0-32635 GCF_040300825.1 Streptomyces sp. NPDC000229 | reverse complement strand
AGCCACTGCGGAGCATTGGCGACCGACGACAACGCAGCAGATGCGCGTGCCAGGGCTCGCGAGCCCGGCAAGATCCGAAAGACACGACCTAGCCGCTCTCCAGGAGCGGCCGGGGAGGCCGGATCCTTTAGGGACTGCTTACAGGAAGGCGTGGCACACTCTCGGGCGATGGACGACATATCCGGGACCCGGCTCAGGTGGCTGCGGGCGGCGTTCTTCACGGCACTGGTCGTGACGCTGTCCGTGGCCTCCCATGTGCTGCTGTCGGGGGTTCCGCTGCCGGCCGCGACCGTGGCCGGTGTCGCGGCCGGGGTCTTCGGAGTGGCGTACGCGCTGGCCGGTGCCGAACGCGGGTTCTGGAGCATCGCAGGCCTCCTCGTCCCGCTGGAGCTGGCCGCCGACACCGTGTTCACCACGGGTCAGCACCTCTGTTACGGACCGGCCGGCGGCCCCGTGGCGGGCTCCCTGCGCTCGGTGGGCGTCGATGTGCTGTGCGGTGGCGCCGTGGGCGCTCCGCTGCCCGGTGTCACGCCCGAGAGCGGCGCCGCGGCCCTGCTCCGCTCCCCCGACCCGGCGCTGCCCTGGCTGCTGCTGGCGGCGCACCTCACGGTCGGGCTGATCGCCTCGGCCTGGCTGCGCCGGGGCGAGAGCGCGCTGGCCGGGCTGGTGCGCTCGGCGGCCACCTTCGCGTTCCGGCCGCTGCTGCTCGTGATCGCCGTGGTCGGCGCGGTGCGCCCGGCGGTGCAGCGGCGCCCACGGCCCGGGAGCCGGCCGCGTCCGTCCCGTACCCGTCTTCTCGTGCACTGCGTGGGGCGGCGTGGACCGCCGTGCCGGGCGGCTCTCGCCGCCTGAGCATCGCAGTCCCCACCCTTACGCACGGATTTCCCACGGAGAAGACCACCATGAGTGCACGCAACAGCCAGGCCAACAAGGCGGCGGCCCGCGAGCGGCTGCGCCAGGAGCGCGAGCGCCAGGCCAAGAAGGACAAGGTCCGCCGGCAGATCACCGTCGCCGTCTCGGCCGTCGCCGTCCTGGCGGTGGCCGGCGGCATCGGCTACGCCGTGATGCAGGCGAACAAGCCCTCCCACTGGGAGGCGGCGAAGGAGCAGAAGAACGTCACCGCACCGAAGAACACCTCGGGCGAGAACGGCACCGACCTCGTCATCGGCAAGCCGGCCGCGAAGAAGACGCTGGAGCTGTACGAGGACTCCCGCTGCCCGATCTGCGCGACGTTCGAGCAGGGGGTGGGCGAGACGATCGAGAAGGACGTCGCCGCGGGCAAGTACAAGATCAAGTACATCGGTGCCACCTTCATCGACAACAGCGACCAGGGCGAGGGCTCCAAGAACGCCCTCTCCGCGCTGGGCGCCGCCCTCGATGTCAGCCCCGAGGCGTTCCTGGACTACAAGGCGGCGCTCTACTCGGCGAAGTTCCACCCCGAGGAGAGCAAGGACAAGTTCGCCAAGGACTCCTACCTCCTGGAGGTCGCCGACACGGTCCCGGCGCTGAAGAGCAACGCCGCGTTCAAGAAGAACGTCGAGGAGGGCACCTTCGACGCCTGGGCGCTCAAGATGTCCGAGGCCTTCGACAAGAGCGGGGTGACCGGCACCCCCACGCTGAAGATGGACGGCAAGCCCGTCACCGACGCGCGGGGCAACGCCCCGATGACCGCCTCGGACTTCACGGCCGCGGTCGACAAGGCGCTCAAGGGGTAGATCCGGCGAGCGGGGCACGGCTTTCGGCCAACGGGCGGGCGAACTCTGAGGAGTTGGCCCGCCGCCTGCTCTACCGATCAGTAGCCTGTGCGGCCGTGACCAGTCGTTACCCTTCCGCTCCCAGCCGCCGCACGGTCGTCAAGGCCGCTGCCGCCACCGCTGTCGCCGCTCCCGTCCTGGCCTCCGTCCCGTCCGCCGCGGCGGAGGTCCAGGCCCCCGCCTTCCTCCACGGAGTCGCCTCCGGCGACCCCCTGCCCGACGGCGTCCTGCTGTGGACGCGCGTGACTCCTACCCCCGACGCCCTTCCCGGATCCGGCAAGGGCCCGGACACCGAGGTGAGATGGGAGGTCTCCGAGGACAGAGGCTTCTCCCGGATCGTGGCGCGGGGCGCGGTCACCGCGACCGCCGCCTCCGACCACACCGTCAAGGTGGATGTAAGGGGCCTTCGCCAGGAGACCGTCCATTACTTCCGCTTCATAGCCGGTACGGACGCCTCGACGACCGTCTCCCCCGTGGGCCGGACCCGGACCACCCCGGCCGCCGACGCCACGACGGCCGGGGTCCGCTTCGGCGTGGTCTCCTGCGCCAACTGGGAGGCCGGCCACTTCTCCGCATACCGCCACCTGGCCGCCCGGGCCGACCTGGACGCGGTCCTCCACCTCGGTGACTACATCTACGAGTACGAGTCGGGCGGCTATCCCGAGCCGGAGTACGCCGTACGGCAGCACGAGCCGAAGCACGAGATCGTCACCCTCGCCGACTACCGCCTGCGGCACGCCACCTACAAGACGGACGCCGACCTCCAGGCGCTGCACGCCGCCCACCCGGTGATCGCCGTCTGGGACGACCACGAGTTCGCCAACGACACCTGGTCGGGCGGCGCGGAGAACCACACGCCGGGCGCGGAGGGCGACTGGGCGGCCCGTGTGGCGGCGGCGAAGCAGGCGTACTTCGAGTGGATGCCGGTCCGTGCCTCCACCGAGGGCACGGTCTACCGCCGCCTGCGCTTCGGCAAGCTGGCCGACCTGCACCTGCTGGATCTCCGCTCGTTCCGCTCGCAGCAGGCTCCGACGGGCAGCGGCCAGGTCGACGACCCGGACCGCACACTCACCGGCCGCGCCCAACTGGACTGGCTCAAGGCGGGCCTGGCGGCCTCCGACGCGACCTGGAGGCTGGTCGGCACCTCGGTGATGATCTCGCCGGTCGCCTTCGGCTCCCTGCCGTCCCACCTGCTGGGGCCGGTCGCGGAGCTCCTCGGCCTGCCCAAGGGCGGCCTGGCGATCAACGTGGACCAGTGGGACGGCTACACGGACGACCGCCGCGAGCTGCTCGCGCACCTGACGGACCGGGCCATCGCCAACACCGTGTTCCTGACCGGTGACATCCACATGGCGTGGGCCAACGACGTGCCGGTGAAGGCGGCCACCTACCCCGTGTCGCGGTCGGCGGCGACCGAGTTCGTGGTGACCTCGGTGACCTCCGACAACCTGGACGACCTCCTCCATGTCGCCCCCGGCACCGTCTCCCTGGTCGCGGCGACGGCCATCAGGGGCGCCAACCGCCATGTGAAGTGGGTGGACATGGACAACCACGGGTACGGCGTCCTCGACGTCACCCCGCAGCGCTCGCAGATGGACTACTACACCGTCTCCGACAAGACGAAGGCGGACGCCTCCTCGGCCTGGATCCGCTCCTACCGGACGCTCAGTGGGACGCAGAAGGTCGAGCGGGTGTATTCCCCGGTTCACTGACGGCCCCTCAGCGATGCTTTTCAGCCAAATCCGCTCCTGTTAACGGGAGATCACAGAGGCATGGCGGGCGGCGTGTTCCGGAGATCGAATGGGGACACACCGCCCGCCTTGGGTGCCGGGTCCATTACGCGGACGTCTCAAGGTCTGGGACGGACCACAGGATTTCTCCCCGATGTCTTCAATTACTCAACGATTGATTGGGCTTGTTCAATGCTCATCAAGATCTGACATGGCCACGTAATGTCCCCGCGGTGGCGAGGAAGGCCCTCTCCACAACCCCCGCGAGGAGTCACCATGCGTGCTCTTGCCCGAATATCTCCACGTATGCACCGCCGTGTTTTCAGTACGGCGGTCATGGCTGGATCCCTGGCCCTCTTCCCGCTTTCCGCCCCGACGGGTGTCGCCGCCGCCACGTCGCCGGTCGCCACGGTCACCGAGGAGTGCGCCGAGGGTTCGAGCGCCGCCGCCACCGCACGTGAGATCCACCCCGAGGGCGCCGGGCACGCCCACGAGCCCAACGAGGTCACCGACGCCAAGGCCAAGGCCATGGACGCGGACCTGAAGAGAAGACTGGAGGCGGCGCGCGCCAACGGCAGCCGCATGAACGTCGCCGCCGCCACCACCATCCCGGTCTACTTCCACGTCATCCACGACGGTGAGACCGGCAAGCTCAGCGCGACCGACATCAACGCGCAGATGGCCGTCCTCAACTCCGCCTTCGGCGGCCAGGGCACCGGAAACACCGACTCCGGCTTCCAGTTCACGCTGGCCGGCACGGACTACACGAACAACGCCGCCTGGTACAACCTGACTTCGGGCTCGGCCGAGGAGAAGGCCATGAAGTCCGCCCTCCGCCAGGGTGGCGCCGGCGCGCTCAACTTCTACACGGCCAACCTCGGTGGCGGCCTCCTCGGCTGGGCGACCTTCCCGTCCTCGTACAAGTCCAACCCGACCATGGACGGTGTCGTCGTGCTCGACGCCTCCCTCCCGGGCGGCTCGGCCACCAACTACGCCGAGGGCGACACCGCGACGCACGAGGTCGGCCACTGGATGGGGCTCTACCACACCTTCCAGGGCGGCTGTAACGGCAACGGCGACTACGTGACCGACACGCCCGCCGAGAAGAGCCCGGCATACGAGTGCCCGACCGGGCGCGACACCTGTGTCAACAAGACGGGCGCCGACCCGGTCCACAACTTCATGGACTACACGTACGACGCGTGCATGTACCAGTTCACGGGCGGTCAGGTGCAGCGCATGAAGGACCACTGGACGGCGTACCGGGCCGGCTGACTTCCCTCTCACCTGGCGCCATGAGTGCGCCGGGGACGTGATCGACGGTCGGTTCGAGCTGCTGCAACGGCTCGGCAGCGGGGGCATGGGCACGGTGTGGCGGGTACGCGACACCGTGCTCCACCGCGAGCCGGCCCTCAAGGAGGTGCGGTACGACGCCGCGGCGGCCGACACCGTACGGGAGCGGGTGCTGGGCCGGTCACCACGTGCGGGGGCTCAGCCGGGCCGGCGCGCACGCCTCGCGCGCCACCAGGTCCCGGCCGCGCTGCGGGGCCGTCAGCGGCGGCTGCGCCCGCAACGTGAAACGCTACGGGCCGCTACCGGTCCGTAGCGCTCTTGAGGCTCTCCAGGAAGGACAGGGCGATGGCCCAGGTCCGCTCGGCGGCGTCCTCGTCGTAGTCGGGCAGGTCGGGGTCCGTGTACAGGTGCCCCGCGCCCGGGTACCGGTAGACCTCGGTGTCCGCGCCCGCCCGCTGCATCTGGAGGTACCAGGCGTTCAGCCAGTCGTGCGGCTCGAAGGCGTCGGGGTCGGCGACATGCAGTTGTACGGGAAGCTCGTCCACCGACGCGTTCGGCGCGATGTCGGACGTGCCGTGCAACAGCAGCAGCCCGCGCGCCTTCTCGTCACCGAGCGCCATGGTCTGCGCCAGCGACGCGCCCAGCGAGAACCCGGCGTACACGAGCCCTGCCTCGGAGTGAGGAGCGGCGGCCATGACGGCACGCTTGAGCAGCTCTTCCTTGCCGATCCGGTCCTTGATCGACATGCCCTCATCAACGGTGTCGGCCGTTTGACCGTCGTACAGGTCGGGCACGTGCACGTGGTGCCCGGCGGCGCGCAGCCGATCGGCTGCCGCGTGCACGGCCGGGCGCAGACCGTAGGCCGAGTGGAAGAGCATGATGTTCATTCGGCCATCCTGCCAGTTGGATACGGAGCCATGGAGAACGCACTGCGCCCGTTGACCGTCGTCGGTGGCTCGGTCGTGCTCACGCTTGTGGTCGGCTACCTCGTCGACGTCACGCTGCGCCGAGCCGACGCCCGGCACCACGAGACCCCGCTGTGGGGGCTGCTGCGCCGCTGCCGCCTGCCCCTCCAGGTCGTCCTGCTCACCGCGCTGCTGCGCGGCTCGTACGCCCAGACTCGCTGGCGGCTCATCGTCGAGCACGAGGCCGGGATAGGCCAGGTGCTGAGCCTGGTGCTGATCGGGGCGAGCGCCTGGCTGGTGGTGCGGATCGCCGCGGCCATAGTGGAGTCCAGTTACGCCCGGTACGCCTCGTCCACCCGCGACGCGGCCCGCGTACGCCGGGTCCGTACCCAGGTCACGCTGATCATGCGGATCGTCACCGCGGTGGTCGTCGTGGTGGCGGTCGCGGCGATGCTGCTGACGTTCCCCGACTTCCGGACGATCGGTACGTCGATGCTGGCCTCCGCGGGCATCATCGGCATCGTCGCCGGTGTCGCCGCGCAGTCCACGCTCGGGAACCTCTTCGCCGGCTTCCAGATCGCCTTCGGCGACATGGTGCGGATCGGCGACACCGTGGTGGTGGACGGCGAGTGGGGCGTGGTGGAGGAGGTCACGCTCACGTTCCTGGCCGTACGGACGTGGGACGAGCGCCGGATCACGATGCCGGTGTCGTACTTCACCAGCAAGCCGTTCGAGAACTGGTCGCGCGGCGGCGCCCAGATGACCGGCACGGTCTTCTTCCACCTGGACCACAAGGCGCCGGTGAGCCTGATGCGCGAGAAGCTGAAGGACATCCTCGCGAAGTGCCCGGCCTGGGACGGCCGCGACTGGTCGCTGGCCGTCACGGACACCACGCCGAGCACCATCCAGGTGCGCGCGGTCGTCACGGCGAAGGACGCGGACGACATCTGGACGGTGCGGTGCGTCGTGCGTGAGGAGATGGTCACCTGGCTGTGCGAGAAGCACCCGTACGCGCTTCCCCGCATCGCCACGTCCCCGGCGTCGCTGCCCCCGAACGGCCAGTGGCCCGAGCGCGGCAAGACGTCCGGGCGCCCGCCCCGCGCGTCGGAGGTCCACAGCAACAACGCCGACAACTACGCCCTGGACGGCGAGGTCCCGGCCAAGGGCGCCCCCCGCACGGGCCGCGGCTGATCCTCCGGCCGGCCTGACGGGAAGACGCTCCCCGGGGCGGGCGTCAGCGCAGGCTGCGGACGTCCAGGTGGCGCAGGACGCGGTCGACGACTTCCGGGTCGGCGCCGGGCTCGCTGCGGGCGGAGAGGACCTCGTGGCGGGCGGCGGACATCAGTTCCCGCTGGATGCGCTGCATGGCTTTGAACCGCTCCGCCCGCTTCGCGGCGGCCGACCGCCGCTCCTCGTCGACCAGGTCGGGGCTGATCCGTACCCCCACGTCGAACGCGACGCGCTGGAGCCGCTCCAGGAGGTCCTCGGGAAGGTCCTCGACGTCCTGGATCTCCTTGAGCCGCCGTTTCGCGGCACCGGCGGCCCGGACGGCGAGCTTCCGTTCCAGCTCCCGTTCCGCGTCCGTGTCGGCGCGTACGCCGAGCCTCCTCACCAGCCACGGCAGGGTGAGGCCCTGGACGACGAGGGTCGCCATGATGACGCAGAACGCGATGAAGACGATCTCGTCCCGCCCCGGGAACGGCGACCCGTCCTCCGTGCGCAGCGGGATCGCGAGCGCCAGCGCGACCGACGCCACGCCCCGCATGCCCGACCACCACATGACGACGGTCTCCCGCCAGCTCATGGGGATCTCCTCGTCGACGTCCCGCCGCGTATGGAGCCGTTTGGCGAGCCACGTGGCCGGCAGCAGCCACAGCAGCCGTACGCCGACGACACACGCGACGATGGCCCCGCCCCAGCCCAGCATCCGCAGCTCCCGCCCGTCGGCCGTGCCGAAGACGTTGTGCAGCTCCAGGCCGATGAGCCCGAAGGCGATGCCCGTGACGAGGGTGTCGACGATCTCCCAGAAGGTGCGCCCGGCGATACGGCCCATCACATCGTCGGCGTCCATGGCGTGTTCGGCGAGGAACAGAGCGGTGACGAGGACGGCGAGCACGCCGGAGCCGTGCAGTTCCTCGGCGAGCACGTAGGAGACGAAGGGCACCAGCAGGGTGAGCCCGGTCTGCAGGGTCGCGTCGCCCAGCAGCCCCATCAGCCTGTTGGTCAGCCAGCCCAGCGCGAGCCCTACCACGATGGCGACGACGGCGGACAGCACCAGTTCACCCGCCGCGCCCGCCCAGGAGAACGTTCCGCCGACGGCCGCGCCGATCGCCACGTGGTAGAGCACGATCGCGGTGACGTCGTTGAACAGCCCCTCGCCCTCCAGGATCGACACGAGCCGGCGCGGCAGCCCGAGAGAGCCCGCCACAGCGGTCGCGGCGACCGGGTCGGGGGGCGCGACGAGCGCGCCGAGCGCGACGGCTGCGGCGATCGGCAGGCCCGGCACGACGGCGCTCGCCACGGCGGCGACGGCGGCCGTGGTGACGAAGACGAGCGCCACCGCCAGCAGGAAGATGGGCCGCTTGTTGGCCGCGAACTGGCGCCATGACGTCCGCTGCACCGTGGCGTACAGCAGGGGCGGCAGCACCAGCGGAAGGATGAACTCCGGCGGGATCTCCACGTTGGGCACGAAGGGCAGCAGGGCCAGCACGATGCCCGCGAGAGTCATCAGTACCGGGGCGGGCAGCCCCAGCCTTTCCCCGAGGGGGACGGTCAGTACCGCCCCGAGCAGCAGCACGAGCAGCAGAGCCAGCTGGTCCACGGTGCGCCCTCCGGCCGTTCACTCCACGACGATGATCAGGAGTTCAACCCTGCCACGGGCGTCACAGCACGCGGCGCATCGCCAGGTGCGGTATCCCCGCGTCCTGGAACTCCTCGCCGTACGCCTCGTACCCCAGCCGCTTGTAGAACCCGATCACCTGCGTCTGGGCGTGCAGGTCCACCGCTGTCAGGCCACGCGCGCGTGCCGCCTCCTCGATGGCCCGCACCAGGGCCACGCCGACGCCGAGGCCCCGCGCGGCCGCGGCCACCGCGAGCCGGCCCAGCGAGCCCACGCCCTCGGCGCTCCCGGTCTTGCCGGCCGCGTCGGCCCCGTACAGCAGCCGGCCGGTCCCCAGCGCGGCGCCGTCGGCCCGGCGGACGGCCAGCACATGGACGGCGGTCGCGTCGTACGCGTCGTACTCGATGTCCTGCGGTACGCCCTGCTCCACGACGAAGACCTCACGGCGGACGGCGAAACCCGCCTCGCGGTCGGCCTCGCTCACGGCCTCCCGTACGACGAAGTCGCTCACGCGCTCTCCGCGGCGATCCTGTCCAGTGCGTTCTGGAGGTCGTCGGGGTAGGCGCTCTCGAACTCGACCCATCGGCCGTCCGACGGGTGCTCGAATCCCAGGCGCACCGCGTGCAGCCACTGCCGGGTCAGGCCGAGCCGCTTCGCCATCGTCGGATCGGCGCCGTAGGTCAGGTCGCCGACGCAGGGGTGTCGGTGGGCCGACATGTGGACGCGGATCTGATGGGTGCGGCCGGTCTCCAGCTTGATGTCGAGCAGGGAGGCGGCGCGGTACGCCTCGATCAGGTCGTAGTGGGTCACCGACGGCTTGCCGTCGGCGGTCACGGCCCACTTGTAGTCGTGGTTCGGGTGACGCCCGACCGGCGCGTCGATCGTCCCGCTCAGCGGGTCGGGGTGCCCCTGCACGAGCGCGTGGTAGCGCTTGTCGACCGTACGGTCCCGGAACTGCGCCTTGAGCAGCGTGTACGCCCGCTCCGACTTGGCCACGACCATGAGTCCGGACGTACCGACGTCGAGGCGGTGCACGATGCCCTGCCGCTCGGCCGCGCCGGACGTCGAGATCCGGTACCCGGCAGCCGCGAGGCCGCCGATCACGGTCGTCCCGGTCCAGCCGGGGCTCGGGTGCGCGGCCACGCCCACCGGCTTCACGATCACGACGATGTCGTCGTCGTCGTGGACGATCTCCATGCCCTCGACGGGCTCGGCGACGATCTGCACGGGGGCCGGGGCTCCGGGCATCTCGACCTCGAGCCACGCGCCCCCGCTCACCCGCTCGGACTTGCCGACGGCGGCGCCGTCGACGAGCACCTTCCCGGCGGCGGCCAGCTCGGCCGCCTTGGTACGGGAAAACCCGAACATACGGGCGATGGCGGCGTCGACACGCTCGCCTTCAAGGCCATCGGGAACGGGCAGCGTACGGATCTCGGGAATCGTGCTCACCCGTCGAGTATGCCTTGTCAGTCCTTGTGGACGGTCCCGTCGGGGTCCAGCCCCTTGAACGACAGGATCACAATGAGGAACCCGCCACACACGATCGCCGAGTCCGCCAGGTTGAACACCGCGAAGTGCGCGGGCGCGATGAAGTCGACGACAGCGCCCTGGAAGACGCCGGGCGAGCGGAAGATCCGGTCCGTGAGGTTCCCGAGCGCGCCGCCGAGCAGCAGGCCCAGCGCGATCGCCCAGGGCAGGCTGTACAGCTTGCGCGCCAGCCGGATGATCACCACGATGACCGTCGCCGCGATACAGGTGAAGATCACGGTGAACGCCTCGCCCATGCCGAACGCCGCGCCCGGGTTGCGTACCGCGACGAACCTCAGCAGGTCTCCGACGACCTCGATCGGCTCGTGGTGCTCCAGCTTGGCCACCACGAGCATCTTGCTGCCGAGGTCCAGCAGGTAGGCCACCATGGCCACGACGAACAGGGCCATGATGCGGCGCCTGCCCTTGGGCTGCTCGGCGGGCGCCGCAGCCTCGTCGTCAACATCCGGCGTACCGATGATGCGCTCCGCCTCTGCCACGTGAGTCCCTCAACCTAGGTGCCTACTGTGCACGAGGGTACGGCACACACGTACGGGTTCAGCCGCGCCGTTCCTGCTTCTGCTTGTCCTCCACGCACAGGGTGGCGCGCGGGAACGCCTGCATGCGCGCCTTGCCGATGGGCTTGCCGCACACCTCGCACAGTCCGTACGTCCCCGCGTCGAGCCTTTGCAGGGCGTGCTGGGTCTGTTCCAGGGTGGCGCGGGCGTTGGCGGCGAGCGCCATCTCGTGCTCGCGCGTGATGTTCTTGGTGCCGGTGTCGGCCTCGTCGTGCCCGGCGCCGTCGCCGGAGTCCCGCATCAGCCCGGACAGGGCCTCCTCCGAGGCGGCGATCTCCGCCTGGAGGCGGGCCACCTCGCCCTCCAGCTCGGCCCGCGCCTCCGCGACCTCCTCGGGGGTCCAGGGCTCCTCCCCGGGCCGTACGGCGAGCTCCTCCGGTGCCGTTTCGGCGACGCCCCGGGCGAGGGGCACGGCCGAGGCGGCCGGCGCCGTGGTCACATCCGCGGTCTTCTTCGCTGCCACTGTCCTGGCTCCTGTCTGTTCCGCGGCCTCGGCCGCCCCCTCGGCCGCGGCTGCGGCCTGTCCCGTGGCCTTTCCGGCCACGTGTTTCTTCCCCACCCGGCGCGTGGCGACGGCCTCCTTCTCGCCTGCCGCCGACTTACCGGCCGTCTTCTTACGAGACGCCGTCCTGGCGCCCGCCGCCTCCTTGGCGCCGCCTTCCGTGGCACCCGCCTCCCCGGACGGCACCTCCCCGGCCCTCGCCGCCGCGACGGCCTTCCTACGGGGCGCCGCCTTGCCGCCCGCCCCGGCTCCGGACCCCTCCGTACCGGCCGCCTCCTTACGGACCGCCTTCCTGGCCGGCGCCTTCTTGGCGGACACCGCCCCGCCGCCGTCCGCAACGGCCGCCTCCTCAGGGACCGCCTTCCCGGCAGCCGACTTCTTCCCCGCCCGCCCGGCAGCAGACGCCCTGGCACCGCCCTTCCCAGCGGCCGCCTCCCCGCCCACCCCCTTGCCGGCCGACTTCTTGCCCGCCCGCCCGGCAGCAGACGCCTTCGCACCGCCCTTATGGGCGGCCGTCTCCCCACCGCCCGCCTTCTCGGCCGAGGCCTTCCCGCCACCGGCCCTGGCAGCCGACTTCCTGCCCGCCCGTCCGGCGGCCGACACCTTCGTGCCGCCCTCAGCGGTCGGCTCGGCCTCCTTGGCCGCCGTTTTGCCGGCAGTCGCCTTCCTGCCCGCCGTTGCCTTGGCGGGCACCTTCTCACCGGCCGTCTTCCTGGCCGCCGCGGGTGCACCGCCCTCCTTGCCGCCGACGGCCTTCCTGCCCGCCGCCCCCTTGGCGGACACGCCGTCGGTGGTCGGTTCCGCGGCGTGGCCGTCCTTGGTGGTCGATTTCTTCGCCGTGGCCTTGGTGGCGGGTTTCCTGCCGCCCGTCGCCGGGCCGGCTCGCTCGGAGGCGGCCCGGCCCGACGACGCGGCGGTCCTGCGCTTCGGCGGTGTCGGCGCCGCGGCCTCCGCCGTCTCGGCGCGCTTGGCGGAACGGTCCGCCTTCTTCGCGGCAGCGGCAGCGGTACCGCCCCGCACCGGGGCCGTCCCGCTCACGGCCTTCTTCGTGACCGTCTTCCGGGCCCGGGCCGAGGCGGCCCTGTCCGCGGTCGCCGTCGCCGTCGCCGCCGTGCTCTTCTTCGCCGTCGTGTCCTTGGCCGCCGCGCCCGTGGCGGTGGCGGTGGATCTGCCGGACGCCGTCTTCTTCACGGCGGTCTTCTTCGCCACCATCTCGCGGCCCCTTCACATATTGTGATCTTGCTCGCGAATCGTGCTGGGACGATAAATCGACTCAAGCCCCGCGGCAACGGGGCACGCCGCCGGTCCGGACGCCCCATGCCCGCGGCACGGACAGCCTGCATCCGTTGTGCCCAGCTCCCCGCCCTGTAATCCGCCCCAGCACCCGCCCCGAACCCGTCGAACCGCGTGTGGCCATTCGGGTCACCCACCCCCGTTGCCCGCGCGCCCGGAAAACCGGTCGGCCGCTGTCCGCCCAGGCCCTTACACTGGGCGCAGCGAAAGGCTTGGATGGGGACGAGTAGCGTCGTACGCAGCCATGAGCGACCCGGGGACGGTGAGAGCCCGGGGGCGAGCGCGAGGTGAAGCATCACCCCGGAGCCGCCGGAAGAACGCCCCACGGGAGACCGCGGGGTCAGTAGAACCGGCATCGCGACCCCAATGAGGGGGCTCAGGACACCCACGAGGCGTCCGGGGCCAAGGAGGGTGGTACCGCGGGAGCCGGCCGCAGCGCAGGCGCTCTCGTCCCTCCGACGGAACGAGGAACAGTCCGCCGGAGGATTCGATGTCGCAGTACCGCCAGGTACCCGCCCAGGTCGACCTGCCCGCGCTCGAGCACGCCGTGCTCGATTTCTGGCGCGAGGCCAAGGTCTTCCAGAAGTCCCTTGAGCAGTCGGAAGGCCGCCCCGAGTGGGTCTTCTACGAGGGCCCGCCCACCGCCAACGGCATGCCGGGCGCGCACCACATCGAGGCCCGCGTCTTCAAGGACGTCTTCCCCCGCTTCCGCACCATGCGCGGCTACCACGTCGCCCGCAAGGCCGGCTGGGACTGCCACGGCCTGCCGGTCGAGCTCGCCGTCGAGAAGGAGCTCGGCTTCTCCGGCAAGAAGGACATCGAGGCGTACGGCATCGCCGAGTTCAACGCCAAGTGCCGCGAGTCGGTGACCCGCCACACCGACGCGTTCGCCGAGCTGACGACCCGCATGGGCTACTGGGTCGACCTGGACGACGCGTACCGCACCATGGACCCGGAGTACGTGCAGTCGGTCTGGTGGTCCCTGAAGCAGATCTTCGACAAGGGCCTGCTGGTCCAGGACCACCGCGTCGCCCCCTGGTGCCCCCGTTGCGGGACCGGCCTGTCCGACCACGAGCTGGCCCAGGGCTACGAGACGGTCGTCGACCCGTCCGTCTTCGTCCGCTTCCCGCTGACCTCCGGCCCCCTCGCGGGCGAGGCCTCCCTCCTGGTCTGGACGACGACCCCGTGGACCCTGGTGTCCAACACCGCGGTCGCCGCCCACCCCGAGGTCACCTACGTCGTCGCGACCGACGGCGAGGAGAAGCTGGTCGTCGCCGAGCCGCTCCTCGCCAAGGCCCTCGGTGAAGGCTGGGAGCCCACCGGGCAGACCTTCACCGGCGCCGAGATGGAGCGCTGGGCCTACGAGCGCCCGTTCGACCTGATCGAGTTCCCGGCCCCCGCCCACTACGTCGTCAACGCGGAGTACGTCACGACCGAGGACGGCACCGGTCTGGTCCACCAGTCCCCCGCCTTCGGTGAGGACGACCTCAAGGTCTGCCGTGCGTACGGCCTTCCCGTCGTGAACCCGGTCCGCCCGGACGGCACCTTCGAGGAGGAGCTCGACCTCGTCGGCGGCCAGTTCTTCAAGAAGGCCGACGAGGCCCTCACGGCCGACCTCCAGGCCCGTGGACGGCTCTTCAAGCACATCGCGTACGAGCACAGCTACCCGCACTGCTGGCGCTGCCACACGGCGCTGCTGTACTACGCGCAGCCGTCCTGGTACATCCGCACGACGGCCGTCAAGGACCGCCTGCTCCAGGAGAACGAGAACACCAACTGGTTCCCCGACTCCGTCAAGCACGGCCGCTTCGGCGACTGGCTGAACAACAACATCGACTGGGCGCTCTCCCGCAACCGCTACTGGGGCACCCCGCTGCCCATCTGGCGCTGTGAGGAGAACCACCTCACCTGCGTCGGTTCGCTCGACGAGCTGACCGAGCTGACGGGCACCGACCAGTCGTCCCTGGACCCGCACCGCCCGTACATCGACGACGTGACCTTCCCCTGCCCCACCTGCCAGGAGACGGCCACCCGCGTCCCCGAGGTCATCGACGCCTGGTACGACTCGGGCTCCATGCCGTTCGCTCAGTACGGCTACCCGTACAAGAACAAGGACCTCTTCGAGAAGCGCTACCCGGCGCAGTTCATCTCCGAGGCCATCGACCAGACCCGCGGCTGGTTCTACACCCTCATGGCCGTCGGCACGCTCGTCTTCGACAAGTCGTCGTACGAGAATGTCGTCTGCCTGGGTCACATCCTCGCCGAGGACGGCCGGAAGATGTCCAAGCACCTGGGCAACATCCTCCAGCCGATCCCTCTCATGGACCAGCACGGCGCGGACGCCGTGCGCTGGTTCATGGCGGCCGGCGGCTCCCCCTGGGCCGCGCGGCGCGTCGGCCACGGCACCATCCAGGAGGTCGTCCGCAAGACGCTCCTCACGTACTGGAACACGGTCGCCTTCCAGGCCCTGTACGCCCGCACCTCCGGCTGGGCCCCCAGTGAGGCCGACCCGGCCCCCGCGGACCGGCCCGTCCTGGACCGCTGGCTGCTCTCCGAGCTGCACGCGCTGACGGACCAGGTCACCGAGGCCCTGGAGGCGTACGACACCCAGCGCGCCGGAAAGCTCCTGTCCGCTTTCGTCGACGACCTCTCCAACTGGTACGTACGCCGCTCCCGGCGCCGCTTCTGGCAGGGCGACAAGGCGGCCCTCCGTACGCTGCACGAGGTCATCGAGACCGTCACGCGCCTCATGGCCCCCCTCACCCCGTTCATCACGGAGCGGGTCTGGCAGGACCTGGTCGTCCCGGTGACCCCGGGCGCGCCCGAGTCGGTCCACCTCACCACCTGGCCGGAGGCGGACCTCTCCGCCATCGACCCGACCCTCTCCTCCCAGATGGCCCTTGTCCGCCGCCTGGTCGAGCTGGGCCGCGCCACGCGCGCGGAGTCGGGGGTCAAGACCCGCCAGCCCCTCTCCCGCGCACTGGTCGCCGCCACGGGCTTCGAGGCACTGTCCCCCGAGCTCCACGCCCAGATCACCGAGGAGCTGAACGTCACCTCCCTCGCCTCCCTCTCCGAGGTGGGCGGCTCGCTCGTCGACACGACTGCCAAGGCGAACTTCCGCGCCCTGGGCAAGCGCTTCGGCAAGGGCGTGCAGGACGTGGCCAAGGCGGTCGCCGCCGCCGACGCGGCCGCGCTCTCCCTCGCCCTGCGGAACGGCGAGGCCACCCTGGAGGTCAACGGTGAGACGATCACCCTGGCCCCCGACGAGGTGATCATCACGGAGACGCCCCGCGAGGGCTGGTCGGTCGCCTCCGACGCGGGCGCGACGGTCGCCCTGGACCTGGAGATCACCCCGGAGCTGCGCCGCGCCGGTCTGGCCCGTGACGCGATCCGCCTGATCCAGGAGGCCCGCAAGAACAGCGGCCTGGACGTCGCGGACCGCATCGCCCTGCGCTGGGAGTCCACCGACCCGGAGGTCGTCGCGGCCCTCGGGGAGCACTCCGAGCTGATCGCCGACGAGGTCCTGGCCACCGACTTCTCGGCCGCCGACGCGGACGCCACGTACGGCGAACCGTTCACCGACGAGGGTCTCTCCCTGACCTTCCGCCTCCGCAAGGCGTAACCGACCGCAAAGAGGGCCCGGCCACCGAGGTGGCCGGGCCCTTCGCCTAAGGTCCCACGGCCCGCGGACGGCGTGCGGCCGGCCGGGGCGGGCAGAGTCGCCCCGCAGCGGATCGGCGGCGACGGGTGGACTCCAAGCCCCGTTGCCCAAGGCCGCCGACCGCGAGGAGGCGAGCCCGGAGGGGCCTCACCCCAGCCAACCGGGGATCCCCGGCACGAGGCACCGCACCGCATAGCACCGCACCGGGCGCAACGAGGAGAACGGCACCGTCCCGGCCCGTTGTGCCCAGCCGCCCCTCCCCCGGGGACTTCGTCCCGGGAGACCCCAAGCGGTCCGACTGCCCCCAACGGAGGGGCGGCACCGCCCCAGCTGCCACTGAACAAGGCAAAGGGCTGGGGCCCGAGACGGAAAACGTCCCGGGCCCCAGCCCTACTGCCTACCGACGACTACGCGCGGCTACGCGCGTGGCGCGCGACCCGCCCCCGTCAGTTGTCGTCCTCGTCGATGAGGAAGCCGCGCATCGGCGACGGAGCCTGCTGCATCGGCTGCGGCGCCTGCGGCCGCACCGGTGCCATCGGCTGCGTCATCGCGGGCGACATCTGCTGCTGGCCGCCGTAGGACGGGCCACCACCCATCGACGGACCGCCGCCCATGGTCTGGTTGCTGCCGTACGACGGGGCGCTCGCACCGGCCGACGCCATCGACGGGGACGGCGGCAGCGACGCGGTCGCGGGCGTCCGCGGCGGGGCCAGCGAGTCGTCCGCCTGGGTCTCCAGCTGGCGCAGCTGGCTCTCCAGGTAGGACTTCAGCCGCGTACGGTACTCCCGCTCGAAGCCCCGCAGGTCCTCGACCTTGCGCTCCAGCGTGGCGCGGGCCGACTCCAGCGAGCCCATCGCGACGCGGTGCTTCTCCTGCGCGTCCCGCTCCAGGGCGTCGGCCTTGGCGCGGGCGTCGCGCTCCAGGCCCTCGGCGCGCGACCGGGCCTCGCCGACGATCTTGTTGGCCTCGGAGCGGGCCTCCGCGATCGCCTGGTCGGCGGTCTGCTGGGCGAGGGAGAGAACGCGGGCCGCGCTGTCGCCGCCGGGGCCCTGACCGGGCTGCGGCATCTGCGGGCCGTGACCGCCCATGGGGCCACCCATGGGACCGCCCATCGGGCCACCCATGGGGCCGCCCTGCATGGGGCCGGGGCCGTGCTGGCCGTGCTGGCCCTGCGGGCCGCCGTGGCTGGGACCGGCCGGCAGCTGAGGAGCACCACCGGGCAGCTGGGGGGGACCCATCTGCGGGGGCTGCTGCTGGACCGGCGGACCCGATATCCCGGCGGGCACGGGGGCTCCGGGGCCCACGGGCCGTTGGTCCTGCTGCTCCGGAGGCTTGCGCATACCCTGCTGCTGCTGGTTCTGCGCGGCCGCGCGCGTGGCGGCGGCCAGCTTGGCGCGCAGGTCCTCGTTCTCACGGAGCAGACGCGTCAGTTCGGCTTCGACCTCGTCGAGGAAGGCATCGACCTCGTCCTCGTCATAGCCTTCTCGGAGGCGGACGGTCGTGAACTGCTTGTTCCGCACGTCCTCGGGGGTCAGCGGCATCTTTCCTTCACCTCTACGTAGTCGTCGGCAGTCGGCAGGACCGTATCGCTACACCCTCACACCCTCATCATGAAGCTGTTCACGATGGAGATCAGGATGTAGACGATGATCATCAGAACGAAGAAGGACAGGTCGAGTGCCACGCCCCCGAGACGCAACGGCGGGATGAACCGCCGCAGAAGCTTCAGTGGTGGATCGGTGACAGTGTAGGTGGCCTCAAGAACGACCACCATCGCCTTCCCGGGTTGCCATGAACGGGCGAACTGGAAGACGTAGTCCATGACCAGCCGGAAGATCAGGACGACAAGGAAGCACATCAGAGCGATGTAGATCACTTGTAGTGCGACGCTCATCCCGCGCTTCCCTCTCCCCTGATCCCATGTCCACCGGCCTTCCGGCCGGCCGTTCCCGGTGTCGTGCTCTCAGCTCTGGTTGAAGAATCCGCCCTCTGCGATGCGGGCCTTGTCCTCCGCCGTGACATCGACGTTAGCAGGCGACAACAGGAACACCTTCTGCGTCACTCTCTCAATGCTGCCATGCAGCCCGAAGACGAGACCGGCGGCAAAGTCGACAAGTCGCTTCGCGTCCGTGTCATCCATCTCGGTGAGATTCATGATCACAGGCGTGCCCTCGCGGAAGTGTTCCCCGATGGTACGGGCCTCGTTGTAGGTCCGTGGGTGCAGCGTGGTGATGCGGTAGGGCTCCCGCTCGGACACGACCTTGGGCATGATCACCGGTGCGTTCTTCTCCAGGCTCGGGCGTTCAGGTGTGATGGATGCCACGGGGGCGATTCGCGCCGGACGTCCGCTTTCAGCGGGAAGCGGAACGGGGTCGCGCTGCACGGGCGGCTGCTGGACGACACGCACCGGCTCCTCGCGCTCCGCCTGGTGCGAAGACTGGTGCGGGGGCTGGTGGCGCCGTCGGTCGCGCTCGGGCTCCGGCTCCAGTTCGGGTTCGAAGTCGTCATCGGGGTCGAAACCCCGGCCGTCGTACCCATCGTCCTCCACGAGGCCGAGGTAGACCGCCATCTTGCGCATCGCGCCGGCCATTCTCTGAGTCCTCCGCTCTGTGGTGGATCGCCCTCACCATTAGTGGGTACAGCGTCACCAAGTACCTGCGATCCACGAGGCCTGTCCGCTGTTCGGCGGAAATGACCATATTTTCTGCTGTGGTCCGACTTGCTTCGCGACGTTACCCGAGCCGGGGTCGGTCTCCGAGTACCGCCGTACCGATACGCACATGTGTCGCTCCGGCCGCCACGGCGTCCTCGAGGTCCGCACTCATCCCTGCTGACACCATGTTCGCAGCCGGACGGGACGCGCGCAGGCGGGACGCCAATTCCATCAGCCGATCGAATGCGGCCCGTTGGCGCCCCGCGTAGGGCCCGGCCAGCGGCGCGACCGTCATGAGTCCGTCGAGCCGGAGCCCCGCGGCGCCGTCCACCGCGTCGGCCAACTCCTCGACGCCGTCCGGCGCGACGCCGCCGCGCTCGCCCCGCTCGCCGGACTCCGCGTCGAGTGCGACCTGGATCAGGCACCCGAGTTCGCGCCCGGCGCGGACCGCGGCCGTCGAGAGTGCGGTGACGAGCTTCAGCCGGTCGACCGACTGCACCTCATGCGCATAACTCGCCACAGAACGGACCTTATTGGTCTGCAGCTGACCGACGAAGTGCCACGTCAGGTCGAGGTCCGCGCACGCGGCGGCCTTCGGTGCCGCGTCCTGGTCCCGGTTCTCGGCGACATGACGGACGCCCAGCTCATGCAGCAGTCGTACGTCGCTCGCGGGGTACGTCTTGGTGACCACGATCAGGGTCACGTCCTCGCGCTTGCGCCCGGCCGCCTCGCACGCGGCAGAGATACGTTCCTCCACCCGTGCCAGGTTCTCGGCGAGTTCAGCCTTGCGGTCCGTCATCTGCTATCCGTCCAACCAGACATATCCGGCGAGCCGCCCGGTCGTGCGGTCGCGACGGTAGGAGTAGTGGTCCCGCGATTCGAGCGTGCAGACCTGCGACGCACGCCGGTCGCGCACCCCCAGCGCGTCGAGCTGGGCCTGCACCCCGGCGCTCACATCGACAGCCGGAGTGCCCCAACTCGTCTCGGAACGCGCCTCCGGCACGACGGCGGCCACCTCGTCCCGCATGGCGGCGGGGACTTCGTAGCAGCGCCCGCACACGGCAGGGCCGGTACGGGCGGTGATCCGGGACACCTCGGCCCCGAGCGCGATCATGGCCTCGACGGTGGCGGGCACGACACCCGCGACCATCCCGGGGCGGCCCGCGTGCGCCGCGCCCACCACGCCCGCGACCGGATCGGCCAGCAGGACGGGCGTGCAGTCGGCGGTGAGCACCGCGAGCGCGAGCCCGCGCCGGGCGGTGACGATGCCGTCCACCGCCGGAACGATCTCGTCCGGTGCCCACGGCCCGTCGACCACGGCGACGTCCCGGCCGTGCACCTGGTTCATCCACACGACCCGCCGCGGGTCGAGCCCCAGAGACTCGGCGGCGAGCCGGCGGTTCGTGGTGACGGAACCGGGGTCGTCGCCGACCGCCCCGCCGAGGTTGAGCTCTTCGTACGGAACGGCGCTCACCCCGCCCCACCGGTCGGTGAAGGCGAAATGCGCGCCGCTCACGGAGTCGTGCTGCCCTATCACGTCACACGGTCACTTCAGGAAGTCCGGGACGTCCAGCTCTTCGGCCGAGGTGTCCGGGTACGGGCGGGCCGGCGGGACCGCCGGAGGGGTGACCGACAGGGAGCTGTCGTTCACGGCCGGGGCCGGCTCGGCCGCCGGTGCCGGGGACTCCTCGCGTACCGGAACGGTGCCGAGGCCGCTCACCGGGCGGGGGGTCTCCGTGGAACGCGCCGGGGGGGCCGGCTCCTCGCGCTTGCTGGACCCGGCACTGAGGATGTTGTCGCGCCGGGCCGGCGGCTGGCCGCCGTCGAAGCCGGCCGCGATGACGGTGACCCGCACCTCGTCGCCGAGGGCGTCGTCGATGACGGCACCGAAGATGATGTTGGCCTCGGGGTGCGCGGCCTCGCTCACCAGCTGAGCGGCCTCGTTGATCTCGAACAGGCCGAGGTCGGAGCCACCGGAGATGGAGAGCAGCACGCCCCTGGCGCCGTCGATGGACGCCTCCAGCAGCGGCGAGGAGATCGCCATCTCGGCGGCGGCCACCGCGCGGTCGTCGCCGCGGGCCGAGCCGATGCCCATGAGGGCCGAACCGGCCTCGGACATGACCGACTTGACGTCGGCGAAGTCGAGGTTGATGAGGCCCGGGGTGGTGATGAGGTCGGTGATGCCCTGGACACCGGAGAGCAGCACCTGGTCGGCGGACTTGAACGCGTCCAGCACGCTGACCTGGCGGTCCGAGATGGACAGCAGCCGGTCGTTCGGGATGACGATGAGGGTGTCGACCTCTTCGCGGAGCTCGGCGATGCCGTCCTCCGCCTGGTTGGCGCGGCGCCGGCCCTCGAAGGTGAACGGCCGGGTGACCACACCGATGGTCAGGGCGCCCAGCGAGCGCGCGATGTTGGCGACGACGGGTGCGCCGCCGGTGCCGGTGCCGCCGCCTTCGCCGGCGGTGACGAAGACCATGTCGGCCCCCTTGAGGACCTCCTCGATCTCCTCACGGTGGTCCTCTGCCGCCTTGCGACCGACTGCCGGGTTGGCTCCGGCCCCGAGGCCGCGGGTGAGTTCACGGCCGACGTCGAGTTTGACGTCGGCGTCGCTCATCAACAGAGCTTGCGCGTCCGTGTTGATGGCGATGAACTCGACGCCCTTGAGACCGACCTCGATCATTCGGTTGATGGCATTGACACCACCGCCGCCGACACCGATGACCTTGATGACTGCGAGGTAGTTCTGCGGTGCTGCCACGTCGAAGGCCTCTCGCCTCGAGTTACGTGTCGCCACTTCGCGGTGGTCTTCGCGCCGCGACGACGGATGCCGATTGGGACGGTCCGAAACGCCGACCCAAACCCTAACGTTGAAGTTTAGGGTTACCAGTGTCTCTGTTCGCTGGACTCTTCCGAACAGGACACTAAGTCGACAAGTGGCGCACGTTCAACGAACACGCCGAACCTCCCGTTTTTCTTTTCACCCTATGTGATCACCCATAGCGCTGACCAACCAGGGTGCTGGCCAGCGCATATGTGCGTCAACTCCGCGATGCCGCCGGGGCAGTCGGGGCACTCACGTCGAAGTGCCCCGCTTTGGGCGCCGCCTTCATCAGTGCGACGAGCGCACGCGCTTTCGCATCGCCGTCCTCGCCACTGCCCCACACCACGGTCCGGTCGCCCGTCAACTCCAGGGTGATGGAGTCGTACGAACGGACCCGGAGGACCTTGGTGTCCTCGGCCACCTGCGCCGGCAGGTCGCCCGCCACGCCCACCGCCTCGGCGGTCAGCCGGCCGGCGCCGAAGCGGCGCAGACTGGGCGACTGACCGGCCGTCAACTCCAGCAGGGGTACACCCTTTGGGGCCTTCGCCGCGTCCACCGTGGCGAAACGCACACCTTCGGCGTCCACTTCGGTGAACTTTCCGCCCTTTTCCACCAGGAGCACCGGGGTGCGCTCGACCAGGTTCAGTCCGATTCCGTCCGGCCATGAGCGGACGACGTCCACCGAGTGGATACGGGGCAGGGCGCGCCGCAGCCGTTCCTCGATCTCCTCCGTGTCGACCGACACCAGCGGAGCCCCGACGGGCACCGCGGCGGCCGCCTTGACCTCGGCGGGCGTCAGCACCCGCGTACCGGAGGTGGTGACCTGCTCGACCCGCAGCCACGCGGAGCCGTAGAAGAGCCAGACTGCGCTCGCGAGGAGGAGCAGGGCGGTGACGATCAGGAGCACGGCGCGGGGGCCGGGCAGCGGCCTGCGGTCACCGCTCGGCCCCCGACGCCACCGCGGGGAGGGCCGGGCCGAGGACGACCGCTTGGGCCCGGCGCCCTTGGGCTTTGTGCCCTTGGGCCCCCGGGGGCCCGGAGCGCCGCGCTCGGTGGTCGTCGTCGGCCCGGCCATGCTCCCTGCCTTCTCACGCCCTGTGGCGTGCCGCGATCGCCTCGTAGACCATGCCGACGAGCAGGTCGTCGGCGTCCCGGCGGCCGAACTCGGCGGCGGCGCGGGACATCTCGTACAGCCGGTGCGGGTCGGAGAGCACCGGGAGCACATTGCCCTGGACCCACTCGGGCGTCAGCTCGGCGTCGTCGACCAGCAGTCCGCCGCCCGCCTTGACCACCGGCTGGGCGTTGAGCCGCTGTTCGCCGTTGCCGATCGGCAGCGGTACGTACGCGGCGGGCAGCCCGACGGCGGAGAGTTCGGCGACGGTCATCGCGCCCGCGCGGCACAGCATCATGTCGGCCGCGGCGTACGCGAGGTCCATCCGGTCCACGTACGGTACCGGGATGTAGGGCGGCATACCGGGCATGTTGTCGACGTGCGGCAGTTCGTTCTTCGGGCCGACCGCGTGCAGGATCTGGATCCCGGACCGCTGGAGGACCGGGGCGACCTGCTGGATCACCTCGTTGAGCCGGCGGGCGCCCTGCGAGCCGCCGGAGACCAGCAGCGTCGGCAGGTTCGGGTCCAGGCCGAACGCGGCACGCGCCTCC
Source organism: Streptomyces sp. NPDC000229 (assembly GCF_040300825.1). Taxonomy (NCBI): domain Bacteria; kingdom Bacillati; phylum Actinomycetota; class Actinomycetes; order Kitasatosporales; family Streptomycetaceae; genus Streptomyces; species Streptomyces sp. NPDC000229. Next base: position 9,414 of record NZ_JBEPEL010000074.1, on the reverse strand, counting down.
GGGCGGACCCGGGCGCGGTCGAGGGTGGCGATGGTGTGCCGCAGCGGGATGCCGATGTAGCGGGCGTTGCGGAGTTTGCTGTCGGGCGTGGCGACGGCCACCCCGGCCGCGTACCGCGACCCGATCTTGTTGGCGAGGCCGGGCCGGGCGTTGGCCTCGTGGACCACGATCGGTACCCCGAGCCGCTTGGCGGCCAGGTAGCCGGGCAGCGCCACGTAGCCGCCGAAGCCGACGACGCAGTCGGCCTTGGTGCGCTCCAGGATCTGCTCGGCGGCCTTGATGGTGCCGCGCAGCCGCCCCGGAACGGTGATCAGCTCGGGGGTGGGCTTGCGCGGCAACGGGACGGCGGGGATGAGCGCCAGCTCGTAGCCCCGCTCCGGTACGAGACGGGTCTCCAGACCCCGCTCCGTACCGAGGGCCGTGATCCCCACGGTCGGGTCCTGCCTGCGCAGGGCGTCCGCGAGGGCGAGCGCGGGCTCGATGTGGCCGGCGGTCCCCCCACCGGCGAGTACGACATGCACCGAAATTCACCGCTCTCCGGACGGACGCTTCTTGACGCGCCGTCGCATCGACTTCCAACTCACCCCGGCCCATGTGCCGAGACCAGGCTGTCGCATGGCCAGGGCTGCCTTCGCCGCGGGCTCCTCTCGCGCGAAGGCGATGAGCAGACCGACGGCGAACATGGTCGGCAGCAGGGCGGAACCTCCGTAGGAGAACAGCGGGAGCGGGACACCGGCGATCGGCAGCAGGCCGAGCACCGCACCGATGTTGACCACGGCCTGCGCCGTGATCCAGGTGGTCACGCCTCCCGCGGCATACCTCACGAAGGGGTCCTCCGTGCGTCCGGCCACGCGGATACCCGCATAGCCTAGAGCCGCGAACAGGGCGAGTACCGACAGCGTCCCCGCCAGCCCCAGTTCCTCCCCGGTGATGGCGAAGATGAAGTCGGTGTGAGGTTCGGGGAGTTGGCCCCATTTTTCCACACTCGCACCCAGCCCGGAACCGAACCATCCGCCCGACGCCAGAGCATAGATCCCGTGCACGGCCTGCCAGCACGAGTCCCCGGGACCCGGCTCGGTGGCGCCGATGCAGGCGAGCCGTGCCATCCGGTTCTCGTTCGTCCTGATGAGCATCACGCCGATCGCGGCGGCGACGGCCAGCACCCCCACGAACATCCGGGTGGGGGCGCCGGCCAGCCACAGCAGGCCGAAGAGGATCGCGGTGAGGATGATCGCCGTGCCCATGTCGCCGCCGAGCATGATCAGCCCCAGCAGCATGAAGGCGACGGGGACGAGCGGCACCAGCAGGTGCTTCCACTGGGTCAGCAGCCGTTTGTCCTGCTTGCGGGCGAGCAGGTCCGCGCCCCACAGGATCAGCGCCAGCTTGCCGAACTCGCTGGGCTGGAGCTGGAAGGGGCCGCCCAGGTAGATCCAGTTCTGGTTGCCGTTGACGGAATGCCCTATCCCCGGGATCTGGACGAGCACCATCAGGAAGACCGTGCCCACGAGCAGCGGGTAGGCGAGCGCCCGGTGCAGCTTGGCCGGCACCCGGGAGGCGAACAGCAGCAGTGCGGTGCCGATGGCGGCGGCCAGGAACTGCTTGCGGAAGAAGTACGTGTCGGACAGCGACAGCTCCAGCGCCTTGATCTGCGACGCCGAGTAGACCATCACGAGGCCCAGGACGGTGATCAGCAGGCTGGCGCCGAGGATCACGTAGTACGCGGTCAGGGGGCGGTCCCAGGCCCTCCGTGCCCGCTCGTAGAGCCCGCGCACCCCACTGCCGCGCGGCGGGCGGGGTGCGGGGATCCTGCGGCTGCGGCCGGGCGCCTTGCGGACGGTGGGGGGCCGCCGGGGGCCGGCGGTCCGGCTGCGCAGGGCGAGACCCGCGACAAGACCCCCGACGAGGCTCGCGCGGTGCGGTGCGTACGCGGCGGCGTGGTCGGCCGGCATGGTCGCTGTCCCCTCCAGTCGTGCCCGGCGCGGCCGGACCTGGTGGCTGTCAGGCGCGCTCGGCGGCGAGTGCGCGGACCGCGTCCGCGAACGCCTCGCCCCGCTTGTTGTAGTTGACGAACATGTCCATCGAGGCGCATGCCGGGGCGAGCAGGACCGTGTCGCCGGGCTGTGCGAGTCGTGCCGCTTCCCGGACCGCCTCCGGCATCGCCCCAGTGTCGGTCCGGTCGAGGTCGACGACCGGTACTTCGGGGGCGTGTCGCGCGAGGGCTTCCCGGATCAGGGCGCGGTCGGCGCCCATGAGCACGACACCGCGCAGCCGCTTCGCCGCCGAGGCGACCAGCTCGTCGAACGTCGCCCCCTTGGCGAGTCCTCCGGCGATCCAGACGATCGGGTCGTACGCGGCCAGCGACGCCTCCGCGGCGTGCGTGTTGGTGGCCTTGGAGTCGTCGACGTACCGCACGCCCTCGATCTCCTCGACGAGCTCGATGCGGTGCGGGTCGGGCCGGAAGGCCCGCAGTCCGTCGCGTACCGCGGTGGCCGGGACGCCGAAGGCGCGGGCCAGGGCCGCCGCGGCGAGCGCGTTGGCGATGTTGTGCGGGGCCGGCGGGTTCACGTCGGAGATCTGGGCGAGCTCCTGGGCCTGCTTCTGCCGGTTCTCGACGAAGGCCCGGTCCACCAGGAGGTCGTCCACGATCCCGACCTGGGAGGGGCCGGGCGTACCAAGGGTGAAACCGACGGCGCGGCAGCCCTCCTCGACGTCGGCCTCGCGCACCAGGTCCTCGGTGGCCTTGTCGGCGACGTTGTAGACGCAGGCGACCTGGTTGCCCTCGTAGATGCGGCCCTTGTCGGCGGCGTACGCCTGCATGGAGCCGTGCCAGTCGAGGTGGTCCGGGGCGAGGTTCAGCACGGCGGCGGAGTGCGCCCGGAGGGAGGGCGCCCAGTGCAGCTGGTAGCTGGACAGTTCGACGGCGAGGACGTCGTACTTCTCCTCGCCGAGGACGGCGTCCAGGAGGGAGACGCCGATGTTGCCGACGGCCGCCGTCTTCAGCCCCGCCGCCTGGAGGATGGCGGCGAGCATCCGTACGGTCGTGGTCTTGCCGTTGGTGCCGGTGACCGCGAGCCAGGGCGCGGCGTCCGGGCCGCGCAAGCGCCACGCCAGCTCGACGTCGCCCCAGACCTCCACGCCCGCCTCGGCGGCCGCGGCGAACAGCGGCTTGTCGGGCTGCCAGCCGGGCGCGGTGACGATCAGTTCGGTGCCCTCCGGCAGGGTGGTCCCGTCGCCGAGGCGGACCGTGATGCCCTCCGCCTCCAGCTGCGCCGCCTGCGTACGGGAGCGCTCGTCGTCGCCGTCGTTGACGACCGTGACGCGCGCGCCCAGGCCCGCGAGGACGCGGGCGGCGGGGATGCCGCTCACGCCCAGGCCGGCGACGGTGACGTTCTTGCCCTGCCAGGAGGTACTCACTTGTCGGCTGCCCATCCCGCGTAGAAGAGGCCGAGTCCCACGATGACGCACATGCCCTGGATGATCCAGAAACGGACCACCACGAGCACCTCGGACCAGCCCTTGAGTTCGAAGTGATGCTGGAGCGGCGCCATCCGGAAGACCCGCTTGCCGGTCATCTTGAAGGAGCCGACCTGGATGACGACGGACATGGTGATGAGGACGAACAGGCCGCCCAGGAGGGCCAGCAGCAGCTCCGTGCGGGAGCAGATCGCCAGGCCCGCGAGCGCGCCGCCGAGGGCGAGCGAGCCGGTGTCACCCATGAAGATCTTGGCGGGTGAGGTGTTCCACCACAGGAAGCCGAAGCAGGCGCCCATGAGGGCGGAGGCGACGACGGCGAGGTCGAGCGGGTCGCGCACCTCGAAGCAGGCGTTGGGGTTGGTCAGCGTCTCGGCGTTGGCGCACGACTCCTGGAACTGCCACAGGCCGATGAAGGTGTACGCGCCGAAGACCATCACCGAGGCACCGGTGGCGAGGCCGTCGAGACCGTCGGTGAGGTTCACGCCGTTCGACATGGCCAGGATCATGAACAGCGCCCAGACCACGAACAGCACCGGACCGATGGACCAGCCGAAGTCGGTGATGAAGGAGAGCTTGGTCGAGGCGGGGGTCTGGCCGCGGCTGTCGGAGAACTGGAGCGCCAGGACGGCGAAGGCGATGCCGACGATCAGCTGGCCGGCCATCTTCGCCTTGGCCCGCAGGCCGAGCGAACGCTGCTTGACGATCTTGATGTAGTCGTCGAGGAAGCCGACGAGGCCCATGCCCGCCATCAGGAACAGGACCAGCACACCCGAGTAGGTCGGGTCCTCACCGGTGATGACCTTGGCGAGCGCGTACGCGATGAGCGTGGCCAGGATGAAGGAGATACCGCCCATGGTGGGCGTGCCCTTCTTGCTGCCGTGCGTGCGCGGGCCGTCGTCCCGGATGAACTGCCCGTATCCCTTGCGGGCCAGGAGCTTGATCAGCAGCGGCGTACCGATCAGGGTGAGGAAGAGCCCGATGGCTCCCGCGAAGAGGATCTGCCTCATCGGCCGGTGACCTCGCCCTCGGTGGTGTTCTCGAGCAGTGCCTGGGCGATCCGCTCGAGCCCGACCGACCTTGATGCCTTCACCAGCACGACGTCTCCCGGGCGCAGCTCACTGCGCAACAGGTCGATCGCCGCCCGTGCGTCGGACACGTGCACCGACTCCTCACCCCACGAACCCTCGTTATATGCGCCCAGTTGCAGCCAGGACGCTTCCCTGCCCCCGACTGCGACGAGCTTGCTGACGTTGAGCCGGACGGCGAGCCGTCCGACCGCGTCGTGCTCGGCGAGCGCCTCGTCCCCCAGCTCGGCCATCTGCCCGAGCACCGCCCACGTGCGGCCCCCCTTGGCCTGTGCGGCCTTGCCCATGGCCGCGAGCGCGCGCAGGGCGGCTCGCATGGACTCGGGGTTCGCGTTGTAGGCGTCGTTGACGATCGTCACACCGTCCGGACGCTCGGTGACCTCCATGCGCCAGCGGGAGAGGGAGCCCGCCTCGGAGAGCGCGGTGGCGATCTCGTCGACGGACATGCCCAGCTCATGGGCGACGGCGGCCGCGGCGAGCGCGTTCGACACGTGGTGCTCACCGTACAGGCGCAAGGTCACGTCACTGCACCCGGTGGGTGTGTGAAGCCTGAAAGCGGGCTGTCCGGTCTCTGTGAGCCGGACATTCTCGGCACGTACGGCGGCTTCGTCGGCCTCACCGAACAGCGTCACGCGCGCGTGGGTGCGGCTTTCCATGGCCCGTACGAGAGGATCGTCCGCGTTCAGCACGGCGATCCCGCCCTCTTCGGCGGACGGCAGCGCCTCGACGAGCTCGCCCTTGGCCTGGGCGATCTGCTCGCGGCCGCCGAACTCGCCGATGTGGGCGCTGCCCACGTTCAGGACGAGGCCGATCGTGGGCGGGGTCAGCTCGGTGAGGTAGCGGATGTGGCCGATTCCGCGCGCTCCCATCTCCAGGACGAGGTGCTCGGTGTCCTTGTCCGCGCGCAGCGCGGTCAGTGGCAGGCCGATCTCGTTGTTGAGGGAGCCGGGCGTCCAGACGGTGGGGCCCTTGCGCTGGAGCACCTGGGCGATCAGGTCCTTGGTGCTGGTCTTGCCGGCCGAGCCGGTCAGCGCGACGACCTTGGTGCCGAGGCGCCCGACGACCGCGCGGGCGAGCGCGCCGAGCGCGGTCTGGACGTCGTCCACGACGATGGCGGGCACCCCTACGGGGCGGGTGGCCAGCACGGCCACCGCGCCCGCGTCCATGGCGCGCTGCGCGTAGTCATGGCCGTCGACGTTCTCGCCGGTGAAGGCGGCGAAGAGCGAGCCGGACTCGACCTGGCGGGAGTCGATGACGACGGACCCGGTGACGTGGAGGGCCGGATCCGGTATGTCGTGCGACTGCCCGCCGACGATTTCGGCGATCTCGGCGAGGGAGAGGGCGATCACTACTTCATCCCTGACTGTTCTGGATTGCTTCGCGGAGGACCTGACGGTCGTCGAAGGGGCGTACCACTCCCGCGATGTCCTGACCCTGCTCGTGGCCCTTGCCCGCGACCAGCACGGTGTCACCGGGCCGGGCGCGCGCCACGGCGGCGGCGATCGCGGCGGCCCGGTCCTCGAAGACGGCGACCTCGCCGCGTTCGTGGACCGGCACCTCCGCGGCACCGGCGAGCATCGCGGCGAGGATCGCGAGGGGATCCTCGGAGCGGGGGTTGTCGGAGGTCAGTACGGCGGTGTCGGCGAGGCGTGCGGCGGCGGCGCCCATGGGGCCCCGCTTGGTGACGTCCCGGTCGCCGCCGCAGCCCAGGACGACGTGCAGCTTGCCCTCGGTGACCTTGCGCAGGGCGCGCAGGACCGATTCGACGGCGTCCGTCTTGTGGGCGTAGTCGACGACCGCGAGGTAGGGCTGGCCGACGTCGACGCGCTCCAGGCGGCCGGGTACGCCGGGGACGGCGGCGACACCGTCGGCGGCGGTCTGGGGGTCGATTCCGGCCACGGCGAGGGTGACGACGGCCGCGAGGGTGTTCGCGACGTTGAACGGGCCGGGCAGCGGGGCCTTGGCACTGACGCGCTCGCCCTCGGGGCCCCGGATGGTGAACGTGCTGCCCAGGGCGCCGATTTCGACGTCCTCGGCGCGCCAGTCGGCGTCGGGGTGGCCCTCGGCGGAGAAGGTGACGACGGGGACGGAGGCCTCCTTGGTCAGCCTCCTGCCGTACTCGTCGTCGAAGTTGACCACTCCCAGGCGACTGCGGCGCGGGGTGAACAGCTGCGCCTTGGCCTGGAAGTAGTCCTCCATGCCGGAGTGGAACTCCATGTGCTCCGGGCTGAGGTTGTTGAAGACGGCGACGTCGAAGACACAGCCGTCGACCCGGCCGAGCACGAGGGCGTGGCTGGAGACCTCCATGGCGACCGCTTCGACGCCGCGCTCGCGCATCACCGCGAACAGCGCCTGGAGGTCGGTGGCTTCGGGGGTGGTCCGTTCCGACTTGATCGCCTCGTCGCCGATGCGCATCTCGACGGTGCCGATCAACCCGGTGCTCCGCCCGGCGGCCTTGAGGCCGCCTTCGACGAGATAGGCCGTGGTGGTCTTGCCGGAGGTGCCGGTGATGCCGATCTGGAGCAGGTCGCTGCCCGGCCGGCCGTAGATCTCGGCGGCGAGCTCGCCCATCCGGCCGCGCGGGTCCTCGGTGACCAGGACCGGCAGGCCGGTCGTGGCGGCGCGTTCGGCGCCGGAGGGGTCGGTGAGGATCGCGACGGCTCCGAGGTCGGCGGCCTGGCCGGAGAAGTCGGCGCCGTGGAGGCGGGAGCCCGGCAGGGCGGCGTAGACGTCTCCGGGGCGTACGGCCCGGGAGTCGTGGGTGATGCCGGTCACCTCCGCGCTGCCCGGCGCCGGGATGTCCAGCCGGGCCGCCAGCTCGCCCAGGGGTGTGGGGCGGACCTGGGCCGGTCGCGGCGCCCCCGGGCGTTTCGCGGGGGCGTCCGTCGGGGTGGTTCGGGACTGATCAGCGTGTGGCACGGCGGTGAGCGTACCGGGCGCACCCGTGATCGGGCTAAATGAGGGCGCCCGGGCAGCGTGGTCGCCGGATCGGTTCCCGGGGTTGGGCGTGATGGTTGTCACTGGCTGCTCCCGCCGGCTCACTCGCCGGGTTTGAACGTGACCGGCATCCGAGGTGGTTTTTTGCCGGTGGGTGCGACTTGCAGGGTTTTGAGGGCGAACTCCATGACCTTCTTGTAAATGGGGCCGCAGATCTGGCCGCCGAAGTAGCTGCCCCTGGTGGGGTTCTGGATGGCGCAGTAGACGGTGATCCGGGGGTCGTCGGCGGGGGCGAAGCCCGCGAAGGAGGCGGTGTAGCCCTTGTAGCGGCCGAGTTGGGGGTCGACGCGGTTGGCGGTACCGGTCTTGCCGGCGACGCGGTAACCGGGGATGGCGGCCTTGGTTCCGGTGCCTTCCTCGTCGTCCACGACCGATTCGAGCATGGCGGCGAGGGTCTTGGCGGTCTTCTCGCTGACCACCCTGGTCTGCTTGGGGGCGGGGGCCGGGGTGAAGCGGCCGTCCGGTCCCTTGGTTCCGCGTACGAGGGTGGGCTCGATGCGGACGCCGCCGTTGGCGATCGTCGAGTAGACGGACGCCGCCTGCATGGCGTTGATGGACAGGCCCTGTCCGAAGGGGATCGTGTACTGCTGCGAGGTGGACCAGTCCTGCGGCTTGGCGAGGATGCCGGCGGTCTCGCCGGGGTAGCCGAGACCGGTGGGGCTGCCGAAACCGAACTTGCGCAGGTAGGAGTGCAGGACCCGGTTCGCCTGCGGCTGGGTGGGGCCGAGCTGGCCGGTGGCCAGGATGGTGCCGATGTTGCTGGACTTGGCCAGTACGCCGTTGAGCGTGAGGTACCAGGTGGGGTGGTCGATGTCGTCCTTGAACAGCCGGTCGCCCCGGTGCAGCCGGTTGGGGACGACGACACGGGTGGACGGCGTGGCGGCGCCCTCCTCCAGGACCGCGGCCATCGAGATGACCTTGGCGGTGGAGCCCGGTTCGTAGGCGTCCTGGAGGGCGGCGTTGCCCATGGCTGCGGAATCGGCCTGCGACAGGTCGTTGGGGTCGAAGCCGGGCGCGTTGGCCATGGCGAGGACCTCGCCGGTCCGGGCGTTCTGCACTATCACGTAGCCGCGGTCCGCCCTGGACTCCTCGACCTGCTGGGTGATGGCCTGCTGGGCGGCCCACTGGATGTCGCGGTCGATGGTCAGCTCGATGTCGGAGCCGGGGACCGCGGGGGTCTCCCGGGCGCCGACGGTGGGCACCCGGCGGCCGCCCGACTGGGCGTACTTGATCTTGCCGTCCTTGCCGGACAGCTCCTTGTCGAGCATGGACTCCAGGCCGCCTCCGCCGCGGCCGTCGGCGTTGACGTAGCCCAGTATCCCGGCGGCGAGGGTGCCGTTGGGGTACACGCGCTTGCTGCTGGGCTCGTTGAAGATGCCGGCGAGCACGCTGACGCCGGGTGCGCCGCCCGCCTTCTCGGTGCGGGCCTTCTCGGCGAAGACGTTCTTCAGGTCCTTGATCTGGTTCCAGACCTGGGGGGTCTGGCGGCGCGCCAGCAGCGCGTAGCGGGATTTGGGCGCTTTGAGCTTCCTGACCAGTTCGGCGGGGTCCTGGCCGAGGATCGGCGCGAGGAGCGCGGCGGCCTGCTCGGGGGCGTCGGGGGCCTTGCTCTCCTCGGGCGTGAACATCTTCGGGTCGGCGGTGATGTCGTACGCGTCGACGCTGGTGGCCAGCGCGATCCCGGCGCGGTCGGTGATCTCGCCGCGCTCGGCGGACAGTGTGTACTCCTGGTACCGGTTCTTCTCGGCCTTGGCCGCGTACGCGTCCCCGGCCGGGTTGTCGCCGGTCATCCAACCCCCGTCGACGAGGCTCAAGCCGCAGCGGGAGGCCGCGAGTTCGAAGAGCTCCCGGTCGGGCT
>NZ_JBEPEL010000073.1:0-32705 GCF_040300825.1 Streptomyces sp. NPDC000229 | reverse complement strand
CGTCGGTCGCCAATGCTCCGCAGTGGCTCCCTCCTCCGCCTTGCGATGCACGGCACCAGACGCCACTCCCTGATCCAGCCTGATCCAAACGAAAGACCCTAGCGGCGCTCGTCGTCCGTGCCCGCGTCGGCGTCGGCCTCGGCCTCCGCCTGCTTGGCCTCCACCTCGGGGTCGAGCGAAGCCGGGCCCGTACCGTCGACGGAGGTCAACGGAGTGCGCTCGGAGACCTCGGTGGGAGCCGGGGGTTCGACCAGCCAGTCCGGGTTGGCCTGCTTGTCCCACCACTTCCAGGCGGCGAAGGCGCCGCCGGCCAGAACGCCGAAGACCGCCAGCCCCTTGGCGAGGCGACCGGCCCTGGCCCGACGTTGGTGCTTCCTCACGATCTTCTGAATGTCCTTGACCGTCACCTGACCGCGCATCGCGGCCACGGCGGCGGCAGAGCGGGCCATGGCCTGTTCACGTACGGGTTGAGCGGCGGCCATCGCCTGCTCCACTCGCGGCATGGTGTAGTCAGCCGCCTGACGTGCGGCCTGACGGGTCCGGACCGCGGCGCGATGCGCGGCCTCGTCGACCCTGGGCGGCACATGGGGCGCCACACGCGTGTCGTAATGGACGCGTGCCTGCGTACGGGCCTGCTGCGCGGCCTTGGAGACCTTGGGCGCGACCCTGACACGCGCCTCCTGCGCGTAACGCTGCGCGTACTGCGCGGCCGTGTCCTTTGCCGTTCCGGCGTAGGGCGCCACCACTTCCGCGGCGTGCCGCACGCTGTCCTTTGCCGAGCTGGTCGCGGCGCGCACGCTGTCCTTGCGGGTCACAGGATCCTCCTCCTCGGTGGCGGGGTCGGTATTCGCCTTTCCGTCCTTTTTGAAATCATGCCTGCGAGTGTCATGATCGGCATGCGGTACGCGGGCATCCGGGGCAATGCCGTGCAACCCGACGGTCCCACGGTTCGCCCTGTCGCGCGGCGTTTCGGCGAGGACGGGCCCACCTTTCCTCGTGCATGCCTCTTCCATGCGAGGATCGGTAGACGTCAGAGCAGACTTACGGAAGGCACATCGTGGCCGAGCAGCTTTACGCCACCCTGAAGACCAACCAGGGCGACATCGAGATCCGGCTTTTCCCGGACCACGCGCCGAAGACGGTCAAGAACTTCGTCGAGCTCGCCAAGGGTGAGCGCGAGTGGACGCACCCGGCGACCGGGAAGAAGTCCACCGACCGCCTGTACGACGGGACGGTCTTCCACCGCGTCATCAGCGGCTTCATGATCCAGGGTGGCGACCCGCTGGGCAACGGCACCGGCGGCCCGGGCTACGAGTTCGGTGACGAGTTCCACCCGGAGCTCTCGTTCAACAAGCCGTACCTGCTGGCGATGGCCAACGCCGGTCCGGGCACCAACGGTTCGCAGTTCTTCATCACCGTGTCCCCGACCAGCTGGCTGACCGGCAAGCACACCATCTTCGGCGAGGTCACCAACGACGCCGGCAAGAAGGTCGTGGACACGATCGCGGCCACCCAGACCAACCCGCGCACCGACCGCCCGGTCAACGACGTCGTCATCGAGTCCGTCGTGATCGAGAGCCGCGAGGGCTGATCCCGCACGGCCCGAGCCGACGGGAACCTTTCCGCCTCGTCCGTCCGTAAGGATGGACGAGGCGTTGTCGTTGTACGTGCATGCACAGGCCCGCGGGCCGACGAGGGGACCCCATGGAGCAGGCGCAGCTGCCGGACTGCTACCGCCATCCCGGCAAGGAGACGGGGGTCCGCTGTACGCGCTGCGAGCGGCCCATCTGTTCCGCGTGCATGGTGGACGCGGCGGTCGGCTTCCAGTGCCCGGAGTGCGTACGCGGCGGGTCGGGCACCGGGCACTCGCCCACCGCCAACCAGCCGCGGACCATCGCCGGCGGCCGCATCACCGCCGGTCACCCGCACCTGGTCACCCACGTCCTCATCGGCGCCAATCTGCTGGTCTTCCTCTTCGGCCTGCTGAACCCGCTGTTCCTGGACGAGACGATGCTCATCGGGTTGGCCTTCGACCCCGATCTCGGCCGGGTGGTCGGGGTCGCGGACGGCGAGTGGTACCGGCTGGTGACGTCGATGTTCCTGCACCAGGAGATCTGGCACATCGCAGGCAACATGCTGTTGCTGTGGCTGCTCGGCGGCACTCTGGAGGCGGAGCTCGGGCGCGCGAGGTACGTGGCGCTCTATCTGCTGTCCGGGCTGGCCGGCAGCGCCTTCACCTATCTGATCGCGGCGGAGAACCAGCCCTCGCTCGGTGCCTCCGGCGCCCTCTACGGGCTGCTGGGCGCCACTGTCGTCCTCGTCCGCAGGCTCAACCAGGACCTGCGGCCCATCATGGCCCTGGTCGTGCTCAACCTGGTGATCACCTTCGCGCGGGAGGGGATCGCCTGGGAGGCGCACATCGGGGGGCTGATCGCCGGTGTGATCATCGCGTACGCCATGGTCAACGGCCCGCGTGAGCGGCGCGCCCTGCTCCAGGGATCGGCCTGTGCGCTGGTTCTGGGATTGACCCTGGTGACTGTGGTTCTGAGGACGGTCGCGCTCAGCTGAGCGCCGATTGTCCCCACCGTTGTCCACAGCGTGTGTTCGACCTTGCGCATCGTGTGGGGAACGCCTGTGCCCCTCGCCTCTGACCTGCGGTTTCTCAGGGAGGGCAAGGGGCCCGCCGACCGGCGGTACCGGGCCTCTGCAGTCACATCGGCGTCAACCGGATGCAAGTTATCCACAGATCGTCTGACCTTTTCCACTCGCTGTGCACAACGCTGTGGATAACTCAGGGCAGGGCTTGACTGTGCCCGCCCATTACGCAGTGGCTACTTCCACTGGGTGGAGACGCCGAAGCCCGCCGCGATGAAGCCGAAGCCGACCACGATGTTGAGGTTCCCGAGGGACTTGACGGGCAGGGAGCCGTCGGTGACGTAGAAGACGACGATCCAGGCGAGCCCGATGGCGAACAGCGCCAGCATCACCGGAGCCACCCAGCTGCGGCTGGTCAGCTTGATGTTGGTCGCCTGCGGCTTCGCGGACGGCGGCGGCGTGAAGTCGGCCTTCTTGCGGATACGTGACTTCGGCACGAGGGACTCTCCTGTCGATGCGCTGCGTGACCGCGCAGGGAACTGTGGCTGGGATCTGTGGCTTTGTGGCTGGTCGCCGGGGCTGAGACGAGGGGGACCACTGCCTCACCCGGGCGTCCGTTAGCGTAGTGCTTCCGCGGTGCTGAAGGAGATAAGGGTACGTTGAGCAATTCCGCCGACTCTCCCGAAGAGCCGGCCGGGCGCAGGAACTGGCGGCCGGTCCGGTTGCTCACGGCTGCCGTCTTCGCCCTCGCCGGTCTGATCTTCGTCACCAGCTTCAACACCGCCAAGGGCACCAACATCCGCACGGACGCCTCGTTGCTGAAGCTCTCCGACCTCATCCGCGAGCGCAGCCACAAGAACGCCGAGCTCGACGAGACGACCGCGACGGTACGGGGTGAAGTCGACGCCCTCGCCCGCCGCGACGACGGCTCCACCAAGGCCGAGGACGCGAGGCTCGGCGCCCTGGAGAAGGCCGCGGGCACCACCAAGGTCGCGGGCCAGGGCCTCACCGTGACGCTCAACGACGCCCCGCCCGGCGCCCAGGCCGCCCCTGGCTACCCCGAGCCGCAGGCCAACGACCTGGTGATCCACCAGCAGGACCTCCAGGCCGTCGTCAACGCCCTGTGGAAGGGCGGCGCCACGGGGATCCGGGTCATGGACCAGCGGCTGATTTCCACCAGCGCGGTGCGCTGCGTCGGCAACACCCTGATCCTCCAGGGCCGGGTCTACTCCCCTCCGTACCGGATCACGGCCGTCGGCGACACCGGAAGGCTCCAGCGCGCGCTCGACGACTCCACCGCCGTCCAGAACTACCTGCTGTACGTGAAGGCCTACGGGCTCGGCTGGAAAGTCGACGAGCACGAGGCGGTGACTCTCCCGGGCTACTCGGGCACAGTGGACCTCCACTACGCGAAGCCTGTGACCGACTAGCTCCGGTTCCGGGAGGGGCCTGTGCGGCTGATCGTCAGAAGCCTCAGCGAGCTGTGCCTCACCGCCGGCACCGTCATCGTGCTGTTCGTGGTGTACGTCGTCTTCTGGACCGGCGTCCGGGCCGAGGGCGCCACGGTCGGCGAGATCGGCGCGCTGGAGGAGCGCTGGGCCCGCGCACCGCTGCCGGCCCCGGCGCCGGAAGCGGAATCCACAGCGGCGCCGTACGAGGACGGCGAGCCGTTCGCCGTGATGTACATCCCGCGCTTCGGCGAGGACTGGGACTGGCCCGTACTCCAGGGCACCGAGGCAGCCACCCTGAAGAAGGGCCTCGGCCACTACGCCGCCACCGCGCCCCTCGGCGCGACCGGGAACTTCTCGGTGGCCGGCCACCGGCGTACGTACGGCGACCCCTTCAAGGACTTCCCCGAGCTGCGCCCCGGCGACGCGGTGATCCTCAACGACGGGACGACCTGGTTCACGTACCGCATCGCGAAGCAGCCGTACCGGACCGTCCCCGGCGACATCGGTGTCGTCGACCCGGTCCCGGCCACGTCCGGGTTCGGCGGCCCGGGCCGCTACCTGACGCTCACCACCTGCGATCCGGAGTGGGGCAGCAGCCACCGGCTGATCGCGTGGGCGCGGCTGGAGGCGACCAGGCCTGTGACGCAGGGCAAGCCTCCCGCTTTCCACAGGTGACCCACCCCGGGGGCATCGCCCCGTACTCTGGTGCGGTATCGAAGGGCATGCCACGAGCATCGAGGGAAGGACCAGCAGGCGTCATGTACGGCTGGATCTGGCGGCATCTGCCGGGCAACGCGTGGGTGCGGGCGCTGATTTCGCTCGTGCTCGTCCTCGCGGTGGTCTATGTGCTCTTCCAGTACGTGTTCCCCTGGGCGGAACCTCTGCTTCCGTTCAACGATGTGACGGTGGACGGTCAGTGAGCGCGCGCATTCTCGTCGTCGACAACTACGACAGCTTCGTCTTCAACCTCGTCCAGTACCTGTACCAGCTGGGTGCCGAGTGCGAGGTCCGGCGCAATGACGAGGTCGAGCTGGGCCACGCCCAGGACGGCTTCGACGGCGTCCTGCTCTCGCCCGGCCCCGGTACCCCCGAGGAGGCCGGCGTCTGCGTCGACATGGTGCGCCACTGCGCCGACACCGGCATCCCGGTCTTCGGCGTGTGCCTCGGCATGCAGTCGATGGCGGTGGCGTACGGCGGTGTCGTCGACCGTGCGCCCGAGCTGCTGCACGGCAAGACCTCCCCGGTCGTGCACGAGGGGCGGGGCGTCTTCTCCGGGCTGCCGTCGCCGTTCACCGCCACCCGGTACCACTCGCTGGCCGCCGAGCCCGCCGACCTGCCGGACGTCCTGGAGGTCACCGCCCGGACCGAGGACGGCATCATCATGGGGCTGCGTCACCGCGAGTTCGCCGTCGAGGGCGTGCAGTTCCACCCGGAGTCGGTGCTCACCGAGTACGGGCACCTGATGCTCGCCAACTGGCTGGAGCAGTGCGGCGACACCGGAGCGGTCGGCCGGTCGGCAGGGCTCGCGCCGGTGGTGGGCAAGGCCGTCGCGTGACCCCCGTACGTCCGGAGCATGAGCACGGTTCGCCGTGGTTCCGGGCGTCGAACCTGCCGGAATCCCAGACTCCGGATCCTCTGCCGGAGCCCGCACCACAGCCGTACGCCGATACGTGGGCGCCCGTCCCCGGCCCAGTACCGGACGACGAGACGATGGCCCTCCGCACCGAGGAAACGCGGCGAATAGTGGCCGAACCGGCGGCAGGCACGCCCGGGCCCGCACCCGAGAGGCCCACCGGCGGCCGCGCCGAGCGCCGCAGGGCCGCCAAGGGGCGTGGCCGCCGCCGCAAGGGCTCGTCCCCCGCACCGCCGCCCCCGGGCCCCGGCCGGCCGCTCACCCGCGTGGAGGCCCGGCGTGCCGCACGGGCCCGCAAGGACAGCGTCGGGGTCGTCGCCAGCCGGGTCGTCGGTGAGCTGTTCATCACCTTCGGCCTGGTCATGCTGCTCTTCGTCACGTACCAGCTGTGGTGGACGAACATCCGTGCCGGCCTCGAGGCCGACAAGGCCAAGCAGGGGATCGAGGACGCCTGGGCGGAGGGCCGCAAGCCGGGCGCCTTCGAGCCCGGCCAGGGCTTCGCGATCATGTACATCCCCAAGCTGGACGTCGTCGTGCCCATCGCCGAGGGCATCGACAAGAAGCGGGTCCTCGACCGGGGCAT
Source organism: Streptomyces sp. NPDC000229 (assembly GCF_040300825.1). Lineage (NCBI taxonomy): Bacteria > Bacillati > Actinomycetota > Actinomycetes > Kitasatosporales > Streptomycetaceae > Streptomyces > Streptomyces sp. NPDC000229. The sequence goes on along the minus strand of NZ_JBEPEL010000073.1, from coordinate 26,443 downwards.
GGTCGGCCACTACGCCGAGGGGCAGCTCAAGACGGCCATGCCCTCCGACAAGCAGGGCAACTTCGCGGTCGCCGGCCACCGCAACACCCACGGCGAGCCGTTCCGCTACATCAACAAGCTCACGCCGGGCGACCCGATCGTGGTGGAGACACAGGACGCGTACTACACGTACGAGATGACCAGCATCCTGCAGCAGACCCCGCCGTCCAACGTCTCGGTGATCCAGCCGGTGCCGGAGGGCTCCGGCTTCACCCGGCCCGGCCGGTACATCACGCTCACGACCTGCACGCCCGAGTTCACCAGTACGTACCGGATGATCGTGTGGGGCAAGATGGTCGACGAACGCCCGCGCAGCAAGGGGAAACCGGACGCGCTCGTAGGCTAGGGCGGCCTGGCTTCGACCTCCAGACGGGACAGATGTAGTGGCACGTGCGCGCAACCGGATCGCCGGCGTCATCAGTGTCTTCGGCGAGCTGCTGATCACCACCGGGGTGCTCATGGGCCTCTTCGTCGTCTACTCACTGTGGTGGACCAACGTCCTGGCCGACCGGGAGGCCGACAAACAGGGCGACGAGGTACGCGACCACTGGGCGTCGGCGGGCCCGGGGGCCCTCGACACCAAGGACGGCATCGGCTTCCTCCACGTACCGGCGATGAAGAACGGCGAGGTGCTGGTCAAGAAGGGCACCGACCCCAAGACCCTCAACAACGGCGTCGCGGGCTACTACACCGCCCCCATCAAGTCCGCGCTCCCCTCCGACAAGCGGGGCAACTTCACGCTGGCCGCGCACCGCGACGGGCACGGGGCGAAGTTCCACAACATCCACAAACTCAAGACCGGCGACTCGATCATCTTCGAGACCAAGGACACCTGGTACGTCTACAAGGTCTACAAGACGCTCCCGGAGACGTCCAAGTACAACGTGGAGGTCCTCCAGCCGGTGCCCAGGGAGTCCGGCAAGTCCAAGCCGGGCCGGTACATCACCCTCACGACCTGCACGCCGATCCTCACCTCCGACTACCGCTACATCGTGTGGGGCGAGCTGGAGCGCACGGAGAAGGTCGACAGCGCCCGCACGCCCCCGGCGGAGCTGCGCTAGGGAACACGACGGAGCCCCGGCACCCTGAGGAGGGTGCCGGGGCTCCGTCGTACGTGAGCGGTGTCAGCCCTGCTCGCGGAAGGTGATCCCGGACGGGCCGCCGAAGAAGCCGCCGTCGTTGTCACCCTCGTTGTCGCCGTTGTTCCCGTTGCCGCCATTGCCGCCGTTGCCGCCGTTCCCGCCACCCTGGCAGCCCACCGTGGTCAGCGTGACCGTGGTGGTCGCCGGGTCCACCGGGGTGCCGACCTGCGGGTCGCTGCCGATCACGATGGCGTTGTCGTCGGCCGGGCAGCCCTGGGCGACCTGGATGTTGGTGAAGCCGCTGGCTCCCAGTGTCTGCTTGGCCTGGCCCAGGTTCTGCGCTCGTACCTCGGGCACCGGGACCTGCTGGGGCTGCTGCGGGCCCTTGGAGACCTTGAGGGTGACCTCACTGCCCTTGGGGGCCTTGCTGTTGCCCTCGGGGGTCTGCCCGATGACGGTGTTCGCGGGCTGGTCCGAGTCGACGTCCTCCCGCTTCACCGTGAAGCCGAGCGTCTCCAGCTGGGACTTGGCGGCGTCGTACTGCTGACCCGTGACCGGCGGCACGTTCTGCTCGGCCTGCTTGGACACCGTGATGGTGACCTCGGTGCCCTTCTCGGCCTGGGTGCCGCCCGGCGGGTCCTGCTCCAGCACCTCGCCCGGCTGCTTGTCGGACTCCTTGTAGTCGACCTTGACGGTGAAGCCCTTGCCCTCCAGGTTCTCCCGGGCGGTCTTCTCCGACTGCTCGACGACGCTCGGCACCTCGACCTTCGCGGCACCCTCGGAGACGACGACCGAGATGGTGTCGCCCTTTGTCGCCTCCCCGGACTCGGGCGACTGGCTGCAGATCGAGCCCTTCGGCCGGTCGCAGGCGTCCGTGCCCGACCGGGCGATCTTCAGCCCGGCCTCCTCCACGGTCCGCTCCGCCTCCGCGAACGGCTTGCCGACGACGTTGGGCACGCTGACGGTGTCCGAGCCGCCGCCGCCCTTGTCGTTGAAGACCGCCTTGCCGATCAGGATCGCGCCGACCAGCACGAGGATGCCCGCCAGGATCAGCAGGATCGTCGAGATGTTCGACTTCTTCTGGCGGCGGCGGTCCGGGCGGTCGTCGTAGCCGTAACCGCCGTCGTCCGGGTTCATGGGCGGCAGCATCGACGTCTGACCGGCCGCATCGGCCGGCCGCATCGCCGTGGTCGGCTGGTCGTCGGGGCCGAAGCCCCCGTACCCGGCCGCGCCCATCGCCGCCGCCGCGGCGACCGGCTGGCCGTCGAGGCACGCCTCGATGTCGGCGCGCATCTCGTCGGCCGACTGGTACCGGTAGTCCGGGTCCTTGACCAGCGCCTTCAGGACGATGGCGTCCATCTCGGGCGTGATCTCGGGGTCGAAGTTGCTGGGTGGCTGCGGCTCCTCGCGTACGTGCTGGTACGCCACCGCGACCGGGGAGTCGCCCACGAACGGCGGGCGGACGGTCAGCAGCTCGTACAGCAGGCAGCCGGTGGAGTACAGGTCGGACCGGGCGTCGACCTGCTCGCCCTTGGCCTGCTCGGGGGAGAGGTACTGGGCGGTGCCGATCACGGCCGCGGTCTGCGTCATGGTCATCCCGGCGTCACCCATGGCGCGGGCGATGCCGAAGTCCATGACCTTGACCTGGCCGGTGCGGGTCAGCATGACGTTCGCCGGCTTGATGTCGCGGTGGACGATGCCGGCCCGGTGCGAGTACTCCAGGGCCTGGAGGATGCCGACCGTCATCTCCAGCGTGCGCTCGGGCAGCAGCTTGCGGCCCGAGTGAAGAAGCTCACGCAGGGTGGAGCCGTCGACGTACTCCATCACGATGTACGGGATGGAGATGTTGTCGACGTAGTCCTCGCCGGTGTCGTAGACCGCGACGATCGCCGGGTGGTTGAGCGAGGCGGCCGACTGGGCCTCACGGCGGAACCGGGCCTGGAAGGACGGGTCACGGGCGAGGTCGGCCCGCAGCGTCTTCACGGCGACGGTGCGGCCGAGCCGGGTGTCGTGGGCGAGGTAGACCTCCGCCATTCCACCGCGGCCGAGCACCGAGCCCAGCTCGTACCGGCCGCCGAGGCGACGCGGCTCTTCCATAACTGTTCCAGCCCTCTCCGTCAGTCCCGACCGCACCCGTGTGTGGTCCGGCGGTGTGCTGTTCGCGCATACGCTACCGGCCACGGGAAGTCGATCGGACCGCGACCACTACCTGATACGGGACCGGTACACACCGGCACTCAGGAGGGGCCGCGGCTCGCGCGTCACTTCTTGCTGTCGAGTACCGCCTTCATCACATCGCGGGCGATCGGCCCGGCGAGGCCGCCGCCGCTGATGTCGTCACGGGTCGCCTTGGAGTCCTCGACGATCACGGCGACGGCGACGGGAGATCCGCTGTCGGTCTTCGCGTACGAGATGAACCAGGCGTAGGGGCGGGCCTTGTTCAGCTCGCCGTGCTGGGCGGTTCCGGTCTTGCCACCGACCGTCACACCGTCGATCTTCGCCTTGCCGCCGGTGCCGTTCTGGCTGTTGACGACGCTCTCCATCATCTCCTGGACGAGCTGCGCGGTCTTGGGCGACATCGGCCGGCTCATCTCCTCCGGCTCGTGCTTCTCCAGCACGTCGAGGTCCGGGGAGCGCAGCTCGTCCACCATGTACGGCTTCATCAGCTTGCCGTCGTTGGCGATGGCCGCGGCGACCATGGCCATCTGGAGCGGAGTGGCGTTGGTGTTGAACTGGCCGATGGAGGACAGCGCGTTCCCCGGGCGGTCCATCTTCTTGTCGTAGATGGACATGGCGGCGCGGACCGGGGTGTCGATCTCCGCGTTGTTGAAACCGAACTTCTCCGCCATCTCCACCATCTTGTCGCGGCCGACCTCGTGGCCGAGCTTGGCGAAGACCGAGTTGCAGGACACTTCCATCGCGTACTTCAGCGTGGCGTTCTCGCAGCCCCGGGCGTGGTTCTTCATCGCAATGCGGGTGTCGGGCAGGATGTACGGCTCGGGCGTATCGGTCGCCGCGTTGATGTCCGTGACCTTGCCGTTCTCCAGCGCCGCGGCGGCCGTCAGCACCTTGAAGGTGGAGCCGGGCGGGTAGATCTCGCGCAGCGCGCGGTTCAGCTTCGGCTTGTCCTTGTCCTTCTCCAGCGCCTGCCACGCCTTGGCGTCCTTGTCGCGGTAACCGGCGAAGGAGGACGGGTCGTACGAGGGGGTCGACGCCAGCGCCAGGATCTTCCCGGTCGACGGCTCGATGGCCGCGACGGCGCCCTTCTTGTCGCCGAGGCCCTCGAAGGCGGCCTTCTGGGCGGCGCCGCTGAGGGTGGTGACGACGTCGCCGCCCTTCTTCTTGTCGCCCGTGAACATCGAGAGGGTGCGGTCGAAGAACAGCCGGTCGTCGTTGCCGGTGAGGATGCCGTCGTGCAGCTTCTCCAACTGGTTGGCGTCGAAGGCCTGGGAGGCATAGCCGGTGACCGGCGCCCACATGGGGCCGTTCGCATAGGTGCGCTTGAACCTGTAGTACGGGTCCTTCGAGTCGATGGTGCCGGTGATCGGCTTGCCGTCCACGATGATGTTGCCGCGGACGTTGGCGTACCGCTCGATGGTGACCCGCCTGTTCTTCTCGTGCGAACTCAGCTCACCGGCGCGGACGTACTGGATCCAGTTGTCCCGGATGAGCAGGGCGAGCACCAGCAGGCCGCAGAAGATCGCGATATGGCGCAGGGGCTTGTTCACGGTCGGACCACCTGGGTCATCTCGGCGTCGGGGGACGGGGCGGGGGCCGGCGCGGGACGGCGGGCGGTGTCGCTGATCCGGAGCAGGATGGCGATCAGCGCCCAGTTGGCGATCACGGAGGAACCGCCGTACGCCAGGAACGGCATGGTCATACCGGTCAGCGGGATGAGGCCCATCACACCGCCGGCGACGACGAAGATCTGGAGGGCGAAGGCCCCGGACAGGCCGGTCGCCAGCAGCTTGCCGAACGGGTCGCGGGCGGCGAGGGCGGTACGCAGACCCCGCTCGACGATCAGGCCGTACATCAGCAGGAACGCCATGACGCCGGCCAGTCCGAGCTCCTCACCGACCGTGGCGAAGATGAAGTCGGAGTTGGCGGCGAAGCCCACCAGGTCGGAATTGCCCTGGCCGAGGCCGGTGCCGAGGGTGCCACCGGAGCCGAAGGACATCAGCACCTGGGTCATCTGGTCACAGGCCTGGATCATGTTGGAGCCCTCGGGCGCCGTCTCCAGGCACCCGAAGGGGTCGAGCCAGGCGGCCACACGGGACTTGACGTGGCTGGCGGTCGAGCCGACGACGACCGCGCCGCCCACGGCCATCAGCAGACCCATGACGATCCAGCTGGTCCGCTCGGTCGCCACGTACAGCATGATCACGAACATGCCGAAGAACAGCAGTGACGTACCCAGGTCGTTCTCGAAGACCAGGATCAGAAGGCTGACGGCCCAGATGGTCAGGATCGGGCCGAGGTCGCGGCCACGCGGCAGGTAGAGCCCCATGAACCGGCGGCTGGCCAGGGCCAGGGCGTCCCGCTTCACCATCAGGTAGCCGGAGAAGAAGACCGCGATCACGATCTTCGCGAATTCACCGGGCTGGATGGAGAACGGACCGACCTTGATCCAGATCTTGGCGCCGAAGACGTCCGAGCCGAGCCCGGGCACCAGCGGCAGGAGCAGCAGGACGACCGCCACCACCATGGAGATGTACGTATAGCGCTGGAGGACACGGTGGTCCTTCAGGAACACCAGCACCAGCAGGAACAGCGCGACGCCGATCGCGGAGTACATCAGCTGCTTGGGCGCGTCCGGGCTGAAGGTGGCGTACTTGTTGATGATGCGCGGCGACTGGTCCAGCCGCCAGATCAGCACCAGCCCCAGCCCGTTGAGCAGGGTCGCCAGCGGCAGCAGGATCGGGTCGGCGTACTTCGCGAACCTCCGCACCAGCAGGTGGGCGATGCCCGCCAGCAGGCCCAGGCCGATGCCGTAGCCGAGCATGCCCGCCGGGACCTTGCCGTCGATGGCGAGGCCCACGTTCAGGTACGCGAAGACCGGGATGGCGACGGCGAAGCCGAGCAGCGCCAGTTCGGTGTTGCGGCGGCTCGGCAGGTCGATCGCGCCGATCGTGGTCGTGTTGGTGACAACGCTCATGGTGGTGAAAGGCCCCCTACGGGTGCTTAGCTCTTGCCGCAGTTCGAGGCCAGCTTCTGCTCCTCCTCCGAGAGGGTGGGGCCCGGAGTGGGAGTGGCTGCGGTGCTGGTGGACGGCTTGGGCGTGGGCTCGGTCGGGAGGCCGGTGGTGCCGCCGGCCTGGCCCTCACCGGGAAGTGCGGCGGGTGCCCGGTCGGCCGCCTGCTGGCGCTGCTCCTGCTTCTTGCAGGCGGACGCCTGGACGGCGAGCTCCTCGATCTTGTCCTGGGCCTTGGCGAGGCTGCCGCCGGCGATGGTCTCCTCGACCTGCTTGCGCTGGTAGTCGGGGAGGTACTTGAGTTCGATCTCGGGGTGGTCCTTCTCGACCTCCGAGAGCGAGACCCACGCCAGGTCCTGGCTGATGCCGCGGTACAGGGCGACGTGATTGTCCTTGGTGCCCACGTAGTACTGCGTCTGGGTCCAGCGGTAGCCGCCGTACGTCGCGCCGCCGACCACGGCCAGCGCGAGCACGATGAAGAACGATCTCTTCAGCCATTTGCGGCCGCTGCGCGGCTTGGTGAAGTCCTCGTCGCTGTACGCGCCGAAGCCGCCCTCCGGCGGCATGCCGCCGTACCCGAGGTCGTCGCCGCTGCCGGGCGGGCCGAAGCCGCCACCGGGCGGCTGCGGTGCCTGGCGGCCCAGACCGGCGGCGCGGCCCGCGGGGGTCTCCATGGCGCCGCCGTCGTTCAGCTGCTGCTGGTTCTCGGCGACCGCCCCGACGATCACCGGGGTGTCGCTCAGCTGCCCGGCCAGGGTGTCGCCGCCATCCACGTCCAGGACGTCGGCGACGATCACGGTGATGTTGTCGGGCCCACCGCCGCGCAGGGCGAGCTGGATCAGGTCCTGGACGGTCTCCTGGGGGCCCTGGTAGCTGGCGAGGGTCTCCTCCATCGTCTGGTGGGAGACGACGCCGGACAGGCCGTCCGAACAGATCAGGTACCGGTCGCCGGCCCGCACCTCACGGATCGACAGGTCCGGCTCGACGTGGTCGCCACTGCCCAGCGCGCGCATCAGGAGCGAGCGCTGCGGGTGGGTGGTGGCTTCCTCCTCGGTGATACGGCCCTCGTCGACGAGGCGCTGCACCCACGTGTGGTCCTGGGTGATCTGCGTCAGGACGCCGTCACGCAGCAGGTACGCCCGGGAGTCGCCGACGTGGACCAGGCCGAGGCGCTGGCCCGTCCACAGCAGGGCGGTGAGGGTGGTCCCCATGCCCTCCAGCTGCGGGTCCTCCTCGACCATCAGCCGTAGCTGGTCGTTGGCGCGCTGCACCGCCGTACCGAGCGAGGTGAGGATGTCGGAGCCGGGCACGTCGTCGTCGAGCGTGACCAGCGTGGAGATCACCTCGGAGGAGGCGACCTCACCGGCGGCCTGCCCGCCCATGCCGTCGGCGATCGCGAGCAGACGGGGACCGGCGTACCCGGAGTCCTCGTTCCCCTCGCGGATCATGCCCTTGTGCGATCCGGCGGCGAAACGCAGTGACAGACTCATACGCACCTGCCCTGTCGACTCCGACGCCTCCGGGTACAGCCGGTCTCGAGCCACACTGCCCACCCTCCGGTCGGGAGCCTGTGCCGGTCACCTGTGGGCACCGCTGCGGCTCGCTCGCTCCGCTCGCTCATTGTCGTACTACTTCCGCAGCTCGATGACGGTCTTGCCGATGCGGATCGGCGCGCCCAGCGGAATCGGTGTCGGGGTGGTGAGTCGGGTCCGGTCGAGATACGTGCCGTTGGTGGACCCGAGATCCTCGACGATCCACTGGCCGTCACGGTCCGGGTAGATCCTGGCATGCCTGCTGGACGCGTAGTCGTCGTCCAGGACGATCGTGGAGTCGTGCGCGCGGCCCAGGGTGATCGTCTGGCCCTGGAGGGCGACGGTGGTGCCCGTGAGGGTGCCCTCGGAGACGACCAGCTTGGTCGGGGCCCCGCGGCGTTGACGGCCGGACTGCTGGCGCTGCTGCGGCGGTGCCGCGGCCTGCTGGCGGGCGGCCTGCTGGGGTCGCGCGCTCTCGCGGCGCGAACCGCGCTGCGTGACACGCGTCCCGAACAGGTCGCTTCGGATGACCTGAACGGCCACGATGACGAACAGCCACAGTACGGCGAGGAAACCCAACCGCATGACCGTGAGGGTCAGCTCTGACATTGCCCCCGCTTCACCCTTCGGCTTGCCGGTAAACGATGGTGGTACTGCCCACGACGATCCGCGAGCCGTCGCGGAGCGTAGCGCGGGTGGTGTGCTGCCCGTCCACCACGATGCCGTTGGTGGACCCGAGATCCTGGATCGTCGAGGGCGTTCCGGTCCGGATCTCGCAGTGACGGCGCGATACGCCGGGGTCGTCGATCCGCACGTCGGCTTCGGTGCTGCGGCCCAGCACCAGCGTCGGGCGGGAGATCTGGTGGCGGGTGCCATTGATCTCGATCCAGCGGCGCACCTGGGCGCCGGGCATGGGGCCCGCGGCGCCCGGCGGGCGGCCTGCCGCGGGCGGACGGTTGATACCGGGCGGCGGGGCCGCCGGCATCGGAGGAGCGGCGGCGGGAGGGTAGCCGTAGCCACCGGGGCGGCCACCGGCCGGCGGCGCGGCCGGGCCGGCGCCGACGTGGCCGACGGGACTGGACGGTGCCTGCGACTGTGACGTACTCGACGCGAGCGTCCGGCTGCGTACCCGGTACAGACCCGTGTCGAGGTCGTCGGCCTTCTCCAGGTGGACCTTGATCGGGCCCATGAAGGTGTACCGCTGCTGCTTGGCGTAGTCGCGGACCAGGCCCGACAGCTCGTCGCCGAGCTGGCCCGAGTACGGGCTGAGGCGCTCGTAGTCGGGCGCGCTGAGCTCCACGATGAAGTCGTTGGGGACGACCGTGCGGTCGCGGTTCCAGATCGAGGCGTTGTTGTCGCACTCGCGCTGGAGGGCACCCGCGATCTCGACGGGCTGGACCTCTGACTTGAAGACCTTGGCGAAGGTGCCGTTGACCAGACCTTCGAGACGCTGCTCGAAACGCTTCAGGACTCCCATGGGGCACCTCCTCCGTCGTTGCCGTCCTGGTACTGCTTACTGATCGTATCCACGCGTCGGGAAATCGGCTGGTTCCCCTTCTCTGCCCTGTGGACGAGTGTCACCTCTCACAGGGATCGTAGAGGCGCCCTCCAGACAGTGTCCCGCACCTGACGCGCACCCTGGAGGAGTGGGTGCGGCGGGATCCAGTTCCCTGTTCTGCCCGTGGTGTCTCCTGTGAGGTTCCTGTGGTGCCCGCGCGGCGCGGGCGGGTCGGTGTGGCTCGTGCGCCGGGTGCCCGCGTCGGCCCCCTGCTCCCTCCCCTTACCCGTCCCCTCCGCTCTCTGTTCGCGGGCGGGGGGCCCGAAACAAACGGATGTGAATCCACCTCGCGCGTCGTGCTAATCTTCAGATGTCGCCAGGGGGACGCACCGGGGAAACGGTGGGAAACCAAGCGGCAACACCCAATGCGCGGGTGGCGGAATAGGCAGACGCGCTGGATTCAGGTTCCAGTGCCCGCAAGGGCGTGGGGGTTCAACTCCCCCCTCGCGCACCATGAGAAACCGACGAAACGGGTTCTCGCCAGAGACGAAAGTCCGGGCGAGGGCCCGTTTCTCGTTGTGTGGCAGGTGTGCCAGGTGTGCGGGTGCGTTCGGGCGGCGAGCGCGTGCGGGCCCCGATAGTGACTGAAGTCACTGCCGGGGCCCTGATTTTTTGATCCTGTTCTGTCCCGGGACCGGGGCCCGGCTACGCGGCGGCCTCGGTGGACTCGGCAAGCGGGCTCTTGGCGTGGCCCTCGGCCCGCCTTCACGGTGCTCTGGCCGCCCGTCACCGTCGCTTTGAGCGCGGGTTGGGATCCGGCCTGCCCGCGGGGCAGGCACGGCCCCGTCCGGCTGCTCGCAGCGGCCGGTCCGACGCTGTGTGGGGCAGTGCTGGTGGACACCACGGCCCGGCCGGCACGTGCGGCACCGAGCACGCTCGCACACGCGCCTTACGCCGGGGTGCCCTTGGCCTGGGTGTGGGGCGGCCCGCTCGGCGCGTACGAAGCCATCACGGCTGCCCCTCGCGTCACTGCTCGGCGGAACCGGGACGCTGATAGATGTCGGGGATGCCGTCGTGGTCCTCGTCCCGTTCCTCCTCCTCGTACAGGCGGCGGTAGATCCCGTTGCGGCGCTTGATGAGGAGGGCTGCCAGGGCGGCGGCGAGGAGGGAGCCGACCAGGACCGCGGCCTTGACGCGTTCGGCTGCGGACGGGTCGGGGAAGGCGAGCTCGCCGATCAGCAGGGCCACGGTGAAGCCGATGCCGGCCAGCACCGCGAGGGCGAGGACGTCCGCCCATGCCAGTTCGGGGTTCAGCCGGGCTCGGGTGAAGCGGGCGGCCAGGTAGGTGCCGGCGAAGATGCCCAGGGTTTTACCGACGACCAGTCCCAGGACGACCCCGAGCGGTTCCGGCTGAGTGAACACCTCGCCCAAGGACGCGGTCGAGATGCCGACACCGGCGGCGAACAGGGCGAACAGGGGCACCACGACACCGGCGGAGATGGGGTGCACCAGGTGGGAGGTGCGCTCCGCGGGTGAGGCGGTCTCGCCCTTGTCGCGAGTGGTGCGCAGGATCAGGCCCATGGCCACACCGGCGACGGTGGCGTGGACCCCGCCGTTGTACATCAGTGCCCAGGTGACGGCGCCGAGCGGCACGTACCACCACCAGCCGCGCACGCGGAAGCGCTGGAGGAAGTAGAAGACGACCAGGCCCGCGAAGGCTCCGCCGAGCGCCGCCAGGTTCAGGTCGCTGGTGAAGAAGACCGCGATGATGAGGATCGCGCCGAGGTCGTCGACGACGGCGAGGGTGAGCAGAAAGGCGCGCAGCGAGGCCGGCAGGTGGGTGCTGAGTACTGCCAGGACCGCGAGTGCGAAGGCGATGTCGGTGGCCATCGGTACGGCCCAGCCCTCCAGGCTGCCTCCGCCGACCGTGACCGTGGCGGCGTACAGGGCGGCGGGCACGATCATGCCGCAGAGCGCGGCGATGACCGGCAGAGCCGCCGTGGCCGGCGTGCGCAGTTCGCCGACGACCAGTTCGCGCTTGAGCTCGATGCCGGCGACCAGGAAGAAGATGCTCAGGAGCCCGTCGGCGGTCCAATGCTCCACGGAAAGGTCGAGCCCGAGCGCCGGTATGCCGAAGTGGAAGTCGCGGATCTGCTCGTAGACGCCGCTCCACGGGGTGTTCGCCCACACCAGTGCCACCACGGCTGCCGCCAGCAGCACCAGCCCGCCCACCGTCTCGGTCCGCAACGCCTGGACCACGGCGTTGCGCTCCGGGAGGGGGAGCAGGCCGAGGAAGGGGGAACGCTCGCGCGGGGCGGCAGCCATGGGGGGAGACCTCCGAGGGATCGGCTTGAGGGCATACGAGCCCTGGGACGCCGACCAGACTTCCCGGCACACCGCGCGTCGGAACACAGCCGCCCTGGGCGGGGAGATGACGCGTTCTTTACACCCTAACCGCCGGTCGCATGACCCGCCATACCCCATGTGACCTGCTGAAACGCGGCAGACGGGCATGACGAGAGGGCCCGTCCACACCAAGGCGCGAGGTGTGGACGGGCCCTCCCCCTGCCTTCGGCGGGGGGACCCCAGGAGCCGGGCCGCGGGGGCGGTCAGACGGTGGTCTTCGCCGACTCCTGGTCTTCATCGTGCTCGGTGATCTCCCCGGCCTTGCGGGCGCGGACGAACTCCAGGAAGGAGGCGAGTTCGCGCTTGACGACCGGGGCCAGCAGGTACAGGCCGATGATGTTGATGACGGCGAGCATGAAGAGCACGGCGTCGGCCATCTTGATCAGCGTCCCCAGCGTGAGCAGCGAGCCCGCGACCGCGAACAGGGTGTAGATGGCCTTGTAGCTGAACTCGCTGGCCTTGCTGCGGCCGAAGAGGTGCGTCCACGCCTTGAGGCCGTAGTAACCCCAGGTCAGCACGGTCGAGATGGCGAAGAGCAGCACCGCGACGGTGAGGATGTACGGGAACCACGGCATGACCGTGGCGAAGGCGTCCGAGGTGATGGTGACGCCACCGATGGACTTGCCCTCGCGGGCCTCGCCCCAGCTGGCCGGGTTGGCGATGACGATGGTCAGCGCCGTCATGGTGCAGATGATGACGGTGTCGATGAACGGCTCCAGCAGGGCGACCAGGCCCTCGCTCGCCGGGTGGTTGGTCTTCACCGCGGAGTGAGCGATCGGGGCGGAGCCGAGACCGGCCTCGTTGGAGAACGCGGCCCGCTTGAAGCCGATGATCAGCGCGCCGATCACACCGCCCACGACACCCTGGGGGTTGAAGGCGCCCTCGATGATGGTGGCGATCGCGGCCGGGATGGCGGTGACGTGGACCAGGATGACGACCAGGCAGGCGGCGATGTAGATGCCGGCCATGGCGGGAACGAGCTTGCTGGTGACGTTGGCGATGGACCGGATGCCGCCCAGCAGCACGATGCCGACGAGCGCGGCGACCAGGATGCCGAAGAACAGCGCACCGGCGGAGGAGCCCATCAGGCCGTCCTCGCCGCCGGTGACGGAGACGAGCTGCGCGTAGGACTGGTTGACCTGGAAGAGGTTGCCGCCGAAGAGGCCGAAGAACAGGACCATGACGGAGGCGAGGACCCCGAGGACCTTGCCGAGGGTCTTGCCCTTCTTGCCGAAGCGGTCGGCCAGGCCCTTGGGCAGGTAGTACATCGGACCGCCGGAGACGGTGCCGTCGGGGTGCACCTCGCGGTACTTCACACCGAGGGTGACCTCGACGAACTTGGTGGCCATGCCCAGCAGGCCGCACAGGATCATCCAGAAGGTGGCGCCGGGGCCACCGATGGAGACGGCGACGGCCACACCGGCGATGTTGCCCAGTCCGACCGTGCCGGAGACGGCGGCGGTCAGGGCCTGGAAGTGGTTGACCTCGCCGGCCGACCCCTTCTCGTCGTACTTCCCGCGCACCACGTCGACGGCGAGGCGGAACTTGCGGATCTGGACGAACCCGAACCAGCCCGTGAAGACGAGGCCGGCGACGACGAGCCAGACGACGATGAGCGGAAGTCCGGCACCGGCGACGGTGACTTCGGAGAAGACGAGCTCCTCGAGCCAGACGGCTATGGGCTCGAAGAACCCGCTGACGGCTTCGTCGACGGATGTGGTGATGGAGTCGAGTGACACGGTGGCTACCTCGATGGCGCAGGACCGGCGCATGGGAGGTTGCGCCGGGAAGATGTGCGGTCTTTGAGCGAACGCCGTTGTCCGATCGGCGACCCCGGGCTCCCGGTCCGCGGACTCGGACCGTGATCACCCTGGTCGTGCTGCCGGTGCGTGCCGGCCGCTCCGCGCGGTGGCGAGGGGTGGTGCCACCTGCGGAGTTGCGCAGTTCTACCACGACCTTTACGTGTTCTTTAGTGATGCAGATCACATAACGATGAGTAATCTTCGAAAGTGCCAGCGAACGAAACCAGACCGTTATCCGGACGGCTTGATCCATTCATCGGACACTCACCCGCTGGTGATGCCGTGCGGACCCTCGTCGTGTCGTGATCCGGCCGTCCGGCCGAGACGCTTCCAGGAGTGCTTGCGCAGGCCGAGGACAGGGCGATGGGGCGTACCCGCCCCCCAGTGGGCCGATCGGCGGCCTTTATTGCCGGCGCCCGGCAGGGGAATGGTCGTTTCGTTGCCGTGGCGTGGCAGTGCGACGGGTTGTCGCGATGGTCAGTATGGGCGGTTGACCAGCAGAGCCCGGTCGGCGGGGGACGGGAAGAAGGGCGGACACAGACGTCCTGAGGGATGCCGGAGAGGTGATCCGCCGCCGCCCACCGCGGTGTCGGGACGAGCGCTCGGGTGCTGATCGACGGGGAGTGATGAAGATCGGCTCGTCCCCGTGCATTCCGCTCACCCGTTGAGCGCAACCAGTCGATGTGACGCGGCCGACAGACCCCGAGCGATTGGACACCTGAGTACGTGTCTTCCGTTACCTCTCAGCGCGGCCCGGCCGGACACATGATCGTCTGTGGCGATGACGCTCTCGCCCACCGGTTGGCCACAGAACTCCGGGACGTCTACAGGGAGCGGGTCGTCCTCGTCCACCCTGGCGGCGGCCCCGCGGCCGGGCCTCGGCTGGCCGTCCCGGTCCAGGGACGAGCCTCGGTTCTTCTCGGGCGGGTCTCCGCCGCGATGGCGGGGGCGCCGCCCTCGACCGAAAGATCCCCGGAGGAGGTGGAGGCCGAGGAGCCCACAGAGACGGTGCTGGAGTCGGCGGGCGTGGCACGGGCCGCAGCTTTGGCTCTTGTGTACGACGACGACGAGACCAACATTCGCGCTGCCCTCGCGGCCCGCCGCCTCAACCCGGGCCTGCGGCTGGTGATCCGGCTCTACAACCGCAAGCTCGGCCAGCACCTGGAGCAGCTTCTCGATCAGGCCGCCCTCGTCGCCCTGCCGGACCTGGACCCGGCCGCCGTCGACGCGTCCACCACCGTGCTCTCGGACGCCGACACGGCGGCGCCCGCCCTTGCGGCCACCGCGGTCGCGGGCACCAGCAAGGTCGTCCACGCAGACGGACTGCTGCTGCGTGCCGTGGAACGCACCCCGCCCGGGCGCGGGGAGGTCCGCGATCCGGGCCTGTGCACCCTCGCTCTGCTCTCCGCGACCGTCAACGACCCGGCCGGCGAGGAAGGCTCGGACAGCAGCGGAACGGCCGGCCCTCAGCTGCTCCCCGATCCAGGTGCGGTGACCACGTCCACCGGCCGGGGCACCGTCGTCCTGGAGGCTGTGACCCACACGGGTCCGGCGCTGCCGCCCCGAAGCCTGGCGGGCCGGGGCCTGCCCCTGTCCGAGATCTTCTCCCGGCGTCTGCGCTGGGCCGTCGCCGTCACCGCCCTGGCCGTGTGCGCTCTGGCAGTGGTCTCCTGGCTGATCACGGGCGACCATCCGATGCACGCCGCCTACGTCACGCTGCTCGACCTGTTCTCCATCAACGACCCGGCCGTCGGCGAGAGCACGGCGCGCCAAGTGCTCCAGCTGCTCACCGGGCTCGTGGGCCTCGCACTGCTGCCACTCCTGGTGGCGGGTGCCCTCGAGGCACTGGGCGCGTTCCGCAGCGCGTCCGCCCTGCGCCGCCCGCCGCGGGGACTGTCCGGACACGTGGTCCTGCTCGGGCTCGGCAAGATCGGCACCCGGGTCCTGGCGCAGTTGCGTGGCCTCGACATCCCCGTCGTCTGCGTGGAGGAAGACCCCGAGGCGCGCGGTGTGGCCCTGGCCCGTCGCCTGCGCGTGCCGACCGTGATCGGTGACGTCACGCAGGAGGGCGTCCTGGAAGCGGCCAAGATCCACCGGGCGCACGCCCTGCTCGCGCTCACCAGCTCCGACACCACCAACCTCGAGGCCGCCCTCTACGCCCGTACGGTCAAGGCTGATCTGCGGGTGGCGCTGCGGCTGTACGACGACGACTTCGCCACCGCCGTCTACCGGACCCTGCGCGCCGCCCACCCCGACGCGCTCACCCGCAGCCGCAGCGTCTCCCACCTGGCCGCGCCCGCCTTCGCGGGAGCGATGATGGGCCGCCAGATCCTGGGCGCCATACCCGTCGAGCGCAAGGTGCTCGTCTTCGCCGCACTGGTGGTCGCCGGCCACCCGCAACTGGAGGGCCGCACCATCGAGGAGACGTTCCGGCCGGGTGCCTGGCGCGTCCTCGCCCTGGACACCACGGCACCGGCGGAACGACGCCCCGACCTCGCCACTCCGCGTGCCGCCGACGGCGAGCAGCAGCCCACCGGCCTGGTCTGGGACATTCACCCGGGCTACGTGCTGAAGCCTGAGGACCGTGTCGTGCTGGCCGCGACCCGGCGGGGCCTGGCCGAGCTCCTGGGGCGGCAGCCGCAGCCGCGTACCGCCGAGCGCTGAGCCCCCTCAGAGCTCCTGCTCCGGCCAGTCGAGCAGGCGGGCGCCGACGACGGCCGTCTGGAGCGTGTAACGGTCGACCGGGTTGCCGGGGTCGGCGCCGGTGAGCTGGTGGATCCGCTCCAGCCGGTACGTCATCGCCCGCACGCTCAGGGACAGACGCCGGGCCGCCTCGGCCGCCACACAGCCGGTGTCGAAGTACGCGGTGAGGGTGTCGATCAGGGGCTGGGCGCCGCCGCGGGCCTGCTTCAGTGGGCCGAGCACCGTGCGTACGAGGTCGGCCATGGCCTGCCGGTCGCGGGTGAGCACCGGGTAGACCAGGAGGTCGGCGGCGCGCAGTACCGCGTCCTCCAGGTTCATGCGCTCGGCCAGGTCCAGGGCGTTGAGCGCCTCCTCGTAGGAGTGGACGACTCCGCCGACGCCCGGGTGTGCCCGGCCGATGGCCACCCGGCCGCCGTCGGTCGCGGCGTGCGCCTGCTTGGCGAAGAAGGTGTGGACGTCGGCCTGGTCACCCGGCGCGATACAGATGAGCCGGCCGTTCTTCGTGGTCAGCAGGATGCGGCGGTCCCCGAAGCGGGCCGCGAGGGCCGCCTCCACGCTACGGGTGACGGAATAGCCGTCGTCGTACGGCTCCGGCCCTTCGGCGACGGCGACCGCGTGGGCGTGGGACAGCAACAGCCCGAAGCGCTCGGCCCGTTCGGCGAGACGGCCGACGTCACTGCGCCCCTGGAGCAGGTCGTCGATGAACTCCCGCCGGGCCGCCTCCTGCTGACGGATCGCAAGCCGCTGCGCCCGCTCGTGGCCTTCGGCGAAGGCGTCCACCGCCTGCTCCACCGCCGAGAGGAGGTGGTCGGCGGCGGCGCCACGAAGCCCCGCCCGTACGTCCTGGGCAGCGGCGAGATGCGCACGCACCAGGAGGCGGAGCCCGATGCCGGCCTCCGCAGCCCGTTCGCCCTGACAGCGCAGCGCTTCGAACTCGTCCCGGTTCAGCCGTCGGCCGGTGGCGCACACCCCGATCAGTATCCGGGCATACCCCTCCAGATACTGCTCTACTCCGTCCTGCTCGGCCATGGCGCCTCCCCCATTCCTGACGCGCCGCTGACGGTTTCCCGACGCGTGGGCGTCAAGGGTGGCACGGGGCGGCCGAGTGGCCGTCACCGGCATCAGGGAGGCGTAAAGATTGCCGGGTGACGGCAATGCGAACGGGAGTGCTGCCCTGCCAGCATGACCGGGCCGGGGATGGCGCACCAGACCGATGCCGTAACCCGGAAATCATCGTGCCGCGCGGACGACGCAGGGGGACACATCATGGGCGAGTTCTGGCAGGCCGCCGCCACGTTCCCCACGGTGTCGTTCACCGCGGCTCTGGTGGTGGTCGCCGGCTTCTGGCTGCTGGTGCTGGTGGGCGGTGCCGACACGGACAGCTTCGACGCGGATGTGGACACCGACGCGCTGAGCCTGGGCGGAGTGCCCGTCTCGGTGTCGGCCTCGCTGCTGATCGTCCTGTCCTGGTTCTCCAGCCTCACCGGGTCGGTGCTCCTCGCCCGTACGGGATGGCCGGCCGCCTCGGTCCATCTGCTCGGGGTCGCTCTGCTGTTCGCCTCGCTCGTCGGCTCGTGGCGCCTGACCCGGGCGCTCGTACGCCCCCTGGCCAAGCTCTTCCCCGATGAACCCGGGCCGTCCCTGCACGACTTCGTCGGGTCGACCTGCACCATCCGCACCGGGCGGGTGGACGCGGAATTCGGCCAGGCCGAGGTCACCGCGCGGGACGGCTCCAGCGCCGTCGTCCAGGTCCGCCAGGACGACGGCGGCCCGCTGGGGCTCGGCAGCACGGGACTGCTGTACGCGTACGACGACGCCGGCGAGTTCTTCTGGGTCGCGCCCTTCGACGCGGCGCTGGACCCCCGCGGCTGACCCGCCGCCCCTTCCTGCTTCAGCTCCCACCCTTCGATCCGGGGATTCTCATGGATGCCATCTCCTGGGGCATCGGCGTGCTCGTGGCCGTCGTCCTGCTCATCGTCATCACCATGCTGTTCGTGATCAGCCGGCTGTTCCGCAAGGTGGAGCAGGGCAAAGCGCTGATCGTGTCGAAGATGCGGAAGGTCGACGTGACCTTCACCGGGCAGGTCGTCCTGCCCGTCCTGCACAAGGCCGAGGTCATGGACATCTCGGTGAAGACCATCGACATCTCCCGCACCGGCCGGGACGGTCTGATCTGCCGCGACAACATCCGCGCCGACATCCGCATCTCGTTCTTCGTACGGGTCAACAAGACCGTCGAGGACGTCATCAAGGTCGCCCAGGCCATCGGAACGGCCCGCGCCAGCGACCAGGCCACCTTGCAGGAGCTGTTCAACGCCAAGTTCTCCGAGGCGCTGAAGACGGTCGGGAAGCAGCTCGACTTCACCGACCTCTACACCAAGCGCGACGAGTTCCGGGACCGGATCATCCAGGTCATCGGCACCGATCTGAACGGCTACAGCCTGGAGGACGCGGCGATCGACCACCTGGAACAGACGCCGCTCGCGCAGCTGGACGCCTCGAACATCCTCGACGCCCAGGGCATCCGGAAGATCACCGAGCTGACGGCCGCCGAGCACGTGCGCACCAATGAGTTCCGGCGCACGGAGGAGAAGGAGATCACCCGGCAGAACGTCGATGCCCGCGAGGCCATCCTGGAGCTGGAGCGGCGGCAAGCCGACGCGGAGATCAAACAGAAGCGGGAGATCGACACCGTACGGGCGAAGGAGGAGGCCGAGACCGCCCGGGTGGCCGAGGAGGAGCGGCTGCGCGCGCAGAGCGCGTTCCTCAGGACCGAGGAGCAGCTGGGCATCCAGCGCGAGAACCAGGCCCGCGAGGTGGCCGTCGCGCAGAAGAACCGCGAGCGGGTCATCGCCATCGAGAACGAGCGCATCGAGAAGGACCGCCTGCTCGAAGTCATCGCCAGGGAACGGGAGACCGAGCTGACCCGCATCTCGGCGGAGAAGGAGGTCGAGGCCGAGCGCCGCGAGATCGCCGAGGTGATCCGCGAGCGGGTCGCGGTGGACCGTACGGTCGCCGAGCAGGAGGAGTCCATCAAGAAGCTCCGCACGGTCGAGGAGGCCGAGCGCAAGCGGCAGGCCGTGGTCATCGCGGCCGAGGCCGAGGCGCAGGAGCAGCTGGTCAAGGACATCAAGGCCGCCGAAGCCGCCGAGCAGGCCGCGATCCACCGTGCCGCGGAGGAACTGACGCTGGCCGAGGCGCGCCACAAGGCCGCCGACATGGACGCCCGCGCCAAGGTCCGCCTCGCGGAGGGCATCCAGGCCGAGGCCGCCGCCGAGGGCCTGGCGGCCGTCCAGGTACGGGAGAAGGAAGCCGACGCCATCGAGAAGGCAGGCCGCGCGGAGGCCGGGGCCACCGAGGCCCGGCTGCGTGCCGAGGCGGCCGGTACCCGGGAGAAGGCGCTGGCGGAGGCCACCGCCATCGGCGAGAAGCTCAAGGCCGAGGCGGCGGGCCTCACCGAGAAGGCGGCGGCCATGGCCGCGCTGGACGAGGCGTCGCGCACCCACGAGGAGTTCCGGCTGCGCCTGGCGGCGGAGAAGGACATCCGGCTCGCCGGGATCGACGTCCAGCGGCAGGTCGCCGAAGCGCAGGCCACGGTGCTCGCCACCGGGCTGGAGAACGCCGACATCAACATCGTCGGGGGCGAGTCGGCCTTCTTCGACCGGATCGTCGGGGCCATCTCCCTCGGAAAGAGCGTCGACGGGTTCATGGACAGCTCGCAGACCGCCCAGGCGCTGGCCGGGCCGTGGCTGGACGGCTCGGCCTCCTTCACCGAGGACCTCACCAAGGTCCTCGGGTCGGTGTCCACCGCTGACGTACAGAACCTGACGGTGTCCGCCCTGCTGATGAAGCTCATGCCGGCTGGCTCCGGCCAACTGGACGAACTGATCGGCAAGGCACGGCAGCTGGGCCTGGCCGACATGCCGGTGGCCGAACTCGCGGGCCTGAACGGCGCAGCCGTCAAGAACTGATCCGTCGGGGTCTCGAAGATTCCGGAGCTGCCGCGCGGGGGGCGGCAGCTCCGGAGACCGAACACGCACGTGAGGGAGTGGGACAGTGGCAGGCACGGGGACCGGAACGCCGAGCGGCCTGGACGCCGGTACGTACGAGGTGTTGCGCGACCGCCTCGACGCGCGGGCCGGTGAACTGGCCCGCCGCGCCGACGCCCTGAACACCGCACGCGTCGCGGCCTTCGGCGCCCACGAACTCGCCCTCACCGCCACCGGCCACCTTCGCACGGAGCGGGACCTCGTGGCCCGGGACGTCGTCGCGGTCGGCGACGTGCTGCTGGCCGGGTACGAGGCACCGTCGCCCGACGACGTCTTCGCGCTCCACGACCGCGACCTGAACCGCCTCCCGGACGACGCGGTGCCCGGCCTGCTCGACGACCCCGCCTTCGTCTCCGAGTTCGCCGCCCTGCACCGCTACTTCCAGGGCGCGCGGCTGCTGCGGCTGCGGCACGTGGACGGCAAGCTGCTGGCGGTGTTCCGGACGGGGGCCCAGGCCGAGGACATCCGTGTCCTGCGCTGGTCCCTCGCCCCGTCCGGCGAGGTGCGGTTCCTCGACGCCCGCGGCGAGCGCGATCACGTCTTCCCCGCCCCGTACGACTTCACGTGGACCGAGGCGACCCGGGACGATCACGTCCTCGGGCGGCACCCGCACATCGCGGTCGCCGACGGCACGGTCTTCGTCTCCACGGTCGGCGGCACGCTCACCGTGAAGACCGAGAACGACACCGAGACCGACGAGGGCATCCACAGCGAGCCGGTCGACGAACCCCTGCAGTCGCTGGCGGACGCGGAGGTGGCGTACGCGGTCGTCGGCGTCCTGGTCCTGCTGCGGGTGCGGCCCTACAAGGAGGAGACCTGGCGCCACCTGGTCTTCCACACGCTCACCAGGTCCGTTGTCCGGCTGGACGGCATCGGGCAGTCCTGCCGCCGCCTGCCCGGCGATCAGGGCATCGTCTTCCCCGGCGGCTACCTCCTGGCCACCGGCACCGTGAAGACCTTCGACACCTTCGGCAGTTCCGGTACCTCCGGCATGGAGTTCGAGCGGGCGGTCCGCTCGCCGAACGGCGAGGACGTGCTGTACGCCTTCCACTCCCGGGTGGAGGGCCGCACCCTCCTGCTGCCGTACAACCTCATCCGCAAGGAGATCGCCGCCCCCATCGCGTGCCGTGGTCACGCGCTCCTCGACGACGGCACACTCGCCGCACTGCGCGCCGAGTCCGGCGAGCCCGCACGCGTCCATCCGGTGCAGCTGTGGCGGACGCCGTACGTGTCCGGGGCCGTCCCCGAGGGCGACGGGCCGCTCGCCCGCATCGGCAACGCCGACCTGGTCCACGGCATCGCGGACTGCCTGGCCATCGCCCGGCAGGTCGCCGGGACCACCGCCACCGGCGAGATGTACGCGGCGCTGGTCACCGCCTGCACCCGGACGGCCGACCGCTTCCCCTGGCTGGGCGACGCGGAGGCGGGCGACCTGCGCGCACCCCTGGAGGAGGTGCGGGCGACCGCGGAGCAGGTGCTGCGCGAGTTCGAGACCGTACAGGCCCTCGGCTCACAGGCCGCCGAGGCCCTCGCCCGCGCCGGGGAGGACCTCCAGCGGCTGGTGCGGCGGGTCCGCGGGGAGGCACCGGCCACGGCCGAGGAGTGGATCGAGCGCATCACCGAACTGCGCCACGCCCAGGGCCGCCTGGTGACGCTGAGGGAGATGCGGTACGCGGACACCGCGGCCGTGGACGCGCTCGCCGAGGACGCCGAGGCGCACATCACTTCGACCGCTCAGCGGGCGGTCGCCTTCCTCCGGCGCGACGACGCCTTCACCGCCCAGCACGCGGAGGTGGAAAGGCTCACGACCGACGCCGGGGCGATCACCACGACCGCCGGAGCGGCGACGGTCACCGAGCGGCTCGACGTCCAGGTCCACCGCCTCCAGAACCTCACCGAGGTGATCGCCGGCCTCGACATCGGCGACGCGACCGCCCGCACGGCCATCCTGGAACGGATCGCCGAGGTGCTGGGCGGCCTGAACCGTGTCCGTGCGCTCCTCGCCGCCCGCCGCCGTGAACTCCTCGACCAGGAGGGCCGGGCGGCGTTCGCGGCCGAGTTCGCCCTCCTCGCCCAGTCCGTCACCGGCGCCCTGGCCGCGGCCGACACCCCGGAATCCTGCGACGCGCAGCTCGCCCGGCTGCTGCTCCAACTGGACAACCTGGAGTCGCGCTTCGCCGACCACGACGGTTTCCTCACGGAGATCGCCGACAAGCGCGCCGAGGTCCACGACGCCTTCGCGGGCCGCAAGCAGTCCCTCCAGGACGCCCGCGCCCGGCGCGCCGAGCGCCTCGCCGGCTCGGCCTCCCGCGTCCTGGAGACGATCGCCCGCCGGGCGTCCACCCTGGACAGCGCCGACGAGGTCAACACCTACTTCGCCTCCGACCCGATGGTGGAAAAGGTCCGTCGCACCGCCGGTGAACTGCGGGCTCTCGGCGACCCGGTGCGGGCCGAGGAGCTGGAGGGCCGGCTGGGGGCCGCCCGTCAGGAGGCCGGGCGTGCCCTGCGGGACCGCACGGAGCTGTACGCGGACGGCGGCGACACCATCCGGCTGGGCGCCCACCGCTTCGCCGTCACCACCCGGCCGCCGGAGCTCACGCTCGTACCGCACGCGGACGGCGGCCTGGCCTTCGCGCTGACCGGCACCGACTACCGCCGCCCGGTCACCGACCCCGGCTTCGCGGACACCCGCCCCTACTGGGACCAGCTCCTGCCGTCCGAGAACGCCGACGTCTACCGTGCCGAACACCTGGCCGCGCGCCTGCTGTCCGAGCACGGCGCCGAGTCCCTCGCCGGAGCCGACCTGCCCGACCTGACCAGGCGGGCCGCCGAGGCCGCCTACGACGAGGGGTACGAGCGCGGCGTCCACGACCACGACACGGCCGCCGTCCTCTCCGTACTGCTCCCGCTGCACGAGCGGGCCGGGCTGCTCCGCCACCCGGCCGCCGAACGGGCCGCCGCCCAGCTCTTCTGGGCCCACGGGACGACCGCCGCCGCCCGGGAGGCCTGGACGCGCGAGGCCGTGTCGCTGGTCCGGGCCAGGGAGGCCTTCGGGACGGCACCGGCCCTGGACGCGCTGCGCGGCGAACTGGCCGAGGCCGGTGCGCTGACCGGTCCCGCGGCCGAGTACCTCGTCGAGGAGCTGGCGGCCGGCGGATCCTTCACGACCGGTCCCTCCGCCCGCACGCTGCTGGAGAAGTTCCACCGGGCGGTGGGCGCCTCGCCGTACGCCGAGGACGTGCGCATCCTCCTCGCCGACGGGGACTCGGCGGCCGCGCGGCGGTTGGTGGAGGGCTGGCTCTTCGCGTACGCCGCCTCCTGCGGCGAGGACGTGGACGCGGGGGACCTCGCCGAGGCCGTGGCGATCGAAGTGTGCCCGGAGCTCCCACGCCATGACGTGGACTGCGTGCTGACCGCCCGTGTGGACGGCCTGCTCGGCACGCACCCGAGGATCGACCGGGGCACCCTTCACCTCCGCCTCGACGAGTTCCTGGCCAGGACGGGCGACTTCGCCCGCCGGGTGGTTCCCGGGTTCCGCACCTACCAGCAGCGCAGGAACGCGCTCGTGGCCGACGAGCGCCGGCGGCTGCGGCTGGACGAGTACCGGCCGCGCGTCATGTCGTCGTTCGTACGGAGCCGGCTCGTCGACGAGGTGTACCTGCCGCTCATCGGCGACAACCTCGCCAAGCAGATCGGTGCCGTGGGCGAGGCCAAGCAGGCCGACACCAGCGGGCTGCTGCTGCTCCTCTCACCGCCCGGGTACGGCAAGACGACGCTCATGGAGTACGTCGCCGACCGCCTCGGACTGCTGCTGGTGAAGGTCGACGGGCCGGCTCTCGGGCATGACGTGACCTCCCTCGACACGGCCGAGGCACCGAACGCGGCCGCCCGCCGGGAACTCGAGAAGATCCACTTCGCGCTGGCGGCCGGCAACAACGTCCTGCTGTACCTGGACGACATCCAGCACACCTCGCCGGAACTGCTGCAGAAATTCGTGCCGCTGTGCGACGCCACCCGCACCCTCGACGGTCACGACCTGCGCGGCAAGCGCTTCGCCGTCTGTATGGCAGGCAACCCCTACACCGAGTCCGGACAACGCTTCCGCGTACCCGACATGCTCGCCAACCGCGCCGACGTCTGGAACCTGGGCGACGTACTGACCGGCAAGGAGAACGCCTTCGCCCTGAGCTTCATCGAGAACGCGCTGACTTCCCACCCGGTCCTCGCCCCGCTCGCCGGGCGTGAGCGGGCCGACCTGGAGCTGCTGCTGGACATGGCCGCCGGCGACCCCACTGCCCGCCGCGACCGGCTCGCCCACCCCTGTGCGCCTGCCGAGCTGGAAGCGATCCTGGCTGTGCTGCGCCACCTGCTCACCGTCCGCAGGACGGTCCTCGCCGTCAACGCCTCCTACATCGCCTCCGCCGGCCAGGCCGGCTCCGGCCGCACGGAGCCGCCCTTCCAGCTCCAGGGCTCGTACCGCAACATGAACAAGATCGCCGCGCGTGTCTCCCCGGCCATGAACGACGCCGAGCTGGCCGCCGTCATCGACGACCACTACGCGGCCGAGGCGCAGACCCTCACCACCGGCGCCGAAGCCAACCTGCTCAAGCTCGCCGCCCTGCGCGGCACGCTCACCGGTGAGCAGCGGGCGAGGTGGGAGGCCGTGACGTCGGCATACATCCGCTCCCAGGCGCTGGGCGGCGCCGGTGACGACGCCCTCGGCCGGGCGGTGGCCGCACTCGGTCTGCTCGCCGACCGGGTCGCGGCCGTCGAGACCGCCATCACCCGGGCCACGGACCCGCGCCACCTCTTGAGCCGTCCGTCCGGCCGTCACGCGGCCCGTCACGAGGCGGGGGCGCGCAATGAAGCGTCGTAGTCCACCCTGAGTCCGGGCGAGGGCCCGTTTCTCGTTTGTGGATCTCGTTCTTCCCGGGGCCGGGCGGCCGGAGACGCCGACGGGGCGACGTACGCCGACGTGGTGTCGCAGTACGCCGCCCTCGGACGGGACGAGGTGCGGGAGATGGCCCGCGCGGTCATGGCGGCTACTTCGGGTCGCTGTTGAACTTCGAGGCCGACCAGAAGTAGCCGAGCACCGCGAGACCCAGGCACCAGGCGATCGTGAGCCACCCGTGGTGGCCGATCTCGCTGCCGAGCAGCAG
Source organism: Streptomyces sp. NPDC000229 (assembly GCF_040300825.1). NCBI lineage: Bacteria > Bacillati > Actinomycetota > Actinomycetes > Kitasatosporales > Streptomycetaceae > Streptomyces > Streptomyces sp. NPDC000229. The sequence continues at coordinate 982 of NZ_JBEPEL010000073.1, read as the reverse complement.
GCCGCGCAGGGTCTCGATGGCGGGCGTGAACGGCTGGTACTCGGCGATCGGCTGGAACCAGCCGGGCATGGAGTCCACCGGGGTGAAGGCGCTGGAGAGGAGCGGCAGCAGGATCAGCGGCATCGCGTTGTTGCTGGCGGCCTCGGCGTTCGGGCTGATCAGGCCCATGCCGACCGCGATCCAGGTGAGCGCCAGGGCGAAGAGGACGAGCAGACCGAACGCCGCCAGCCACTCCAGGGCGGTCGCGTCCGTGGACCGGAAGCCGAGGGCCACGGCGACGGCGCCCACGAGGACCACGCTCGTGATCGACTGCAGCACGCTGCCGACGACATGACCGACGAGCACCGAAGGGTGGTGGATCGCCATCGTGCGGAAGCGGGCGATGATGCCCTCCGTCATGTCATTGGAGACGGACACCGCGGTTCCGATCGTGGTGCTGCCGATGGTCATCAGCAGCAGGCCCGGGACGACATACGCGAGGTATGCGGAGCGGTCCGCGCCACCGCCGCCGATGCCCGCGCTCATCGTGTTGCCGAAGACGTAGACGAAGAGCAGCAGCAGCATGATGGGCGTGAGCAGCAGGTTCAGGGTGAGGGACGGGTAGCGCCGCGCGTGCAGCAGGTTGCGGCGCAGCATCGTGCTCGAATCGCGCACGGCGAAGGACAGGGAGCTCATCGGACGGTCTCCTTGGGCGGGGTGGGCCGGCTCGGCACGGTGGAGGCGGTCAGGGCGAAGAACACGTCGTCGAGGTCGGGGGTGTGCACGGTCAGCTCGTCCGCCTCGATACCGACCGCGTCCAGCCAGTCGAGGATGGCGCGCAGCTCGCGCTGGCTGCCGTCGCTGGGGATCTGCAGTGCCAGCGCCTCGTCGACGCGGCTCCCTTCGCCCGAGTGGAGCCGGGGGTGGGGGAGGGTGACCTCGCCCAGTGCGGAGGCGGCGGACTGGTACGCGGCCGGGTCGGAGAAGCGGAGCCGGACGTGGC
>NZ_JBEPEL010000072.1:0-34367 GCF_040300825.1 Streptomyces sp. NPDC000229 | reverse complement strand
CGAGCCGCAGTGCCGTCGGCACGGACGTCGACCCGGTCCTCCTGGAGGTCTTCAACAACCTCTTCATGGCGATCGCCGAGCAGATGGGCGTACGGGTCGGGAGCGCCGCCGACCGGTGCGGAGGCCCGGTCCCGCGTCGGCCGGTTCCCGGGCCGGACCGGCGGCCGACGGGTGCCGGGGCGGAGGCGGACGGGCGCCGGGTGCCGGGGCGGAGGCGGAGGCGGAGGCGGAGGCGGAGGCGGCCGACGGATACCAGGTGCGAGGGCGGACGGGTGCCGGGTGCGAGGGCGGACGGGTGCCGGGTGCGAGGGCGGAGGCACTCGCCGACAGGTGCCGGGGCGCTCGCGGCACGTGCCCGTGCGCGGACCGTCACGGCGGCGGGGGCGGCACGCCCGGGGCGGCGCCGGTACGGCGTCCGGGGCGCCGCGAAGTCCTCACGGCGCCCCGGAGGGGCAGGCGGGGCGGGCGTGCCCGGCGGGTGTCACCGGCCCCAGGTGACCGGCAGGCTGGTGAGCGTGTGGTTGATCTCGCCGCTGTGCCAGGGCAGTTCGCTCTCCGGCACCGCGAGCCGAAGGTCGGGGAAGCGCCGCACCAGCCCGTCCAGCGCGATCTCCATCTCCATCCGCCCCAGGTGCTTGCCGAGGCAGTAGTGGACACCATGACCGAAGGAGATGTGCGGGTTGTGCTCGCGGGCCAGGTCGAGCCGGTCGGCGTCCGGGAAGACGGTCTCGTCCCGGTTGGCGGAGGCGAGCGCCAGCAGGACCGCGTCGCCCTTCTCTATGGTCACCCCGCCGACCTCGATGTCCTCGGCGGCGATGCGCGGGAAGCCGGAGGTGTCGGTGGCGAACAGGTTGACGTGCCGCAGCAGTTCCTCGACCGCGGTGGGGATGCGGCCGCGGTCCTCGGCCAGCCACCGCCACTGGTCCTGGCCGTCCGCCAGCAGGGCGAGCACCGAGTTGGCGAGCTGGTTGGCCGTGGTGTCGAAACCGGCGCCGATGAGGGTGAAGCCGAAGGTGACCAGTTCCGGCTCGCTGAGCCGGTCTTCGTTGTCACGCGCCGCGATCAGCTCGGACAGCATGTCGTCGGCGGGGGTCGCCCGCTTGTCGGCGATCAGCCCGACGATGTACTCGCTCAGCTTCGCCAGGCCGTTCAGCGACTCCTCGCCACCCGCCCGGTCGTCCACCGTGGCGAAGGCGCGCGCCCACTTCTCGAACTTGCGCAGGTCCTCCGAGGGCACCCCGAGCAGTTCACCGATGACGGTGAGCGGCAGGGGCAGCGCCAGCTGCTGTACGAGGTCGATGGTGCCGCCCTTGGCCTGCATGTCGTCGAGCAGCTCGTCGGTGACCTTCTGCACGTTGGCCCGCATCCGCTCGACCCGGCGCAGCGTGAAGGCGCCGGCGACGAGCTTGCGCAGGCGGGAGTGTTCGGGCGAGTCCAGCGAGATGATCATCTCGGGTGTCGTGTGCATCGTCCCGCCGATGCGCGGCGCGCCGGGGCCGCAGGCCAGGGCGCGGCTGAGCCTCGGGTCCGCGGACAGCCTGCGCACGTCCTCGTACCGGGTGATCAGCCAGGCGTCCACACCGCCCGCCGTCGGCACCTTCACCACGGGCCGCTCCGCGCGCAGCTCCGCGTACCGCGGGGCGGGACCACGGTAGGTCGAGCCGGTGAGGGGGAAGACGTCCGTCTCCTGAGGGGCAGTCATGGTGACACCTCCGCTTGGGCCGCTACAGTCACGCAGCACCCTAGGAAGGGCCGATGGAGGCCAAGTCGCTCCTTCCTCGAGCGCCCTCCCCGGTCCCTGGCCTCTGACATGGGGAGGGGGCGCCCCGGACCACGCTGTCCCGGACGCCCCCTCCCCCGTCGTGCCGTGGCTCAGTCCTCCGGGCCGAGCAGCACCGCCGAGTAGTTCTTCCGCGCGGCCGTGTCGTACTGGAGCGCGACATGGCTGGTCGCCGACGTGACGTCCCGCCAGAAGCGCTGCAGGGCGTGTCCTTCGCCCAGGCCGCCGGTCCCCGCGGCGCCGACCAGCAGGCCGACGGCCTCCTGGAGGAGTTCGGCGGCGAAGGTGGCGTTGCGCTCGTTGCGCGCCATGTGCCCGGGGGTGAAGAGCCGCTCGTCGAGCACCGCGGCGTTCTCCATGACGAGGTGCCGGGCGGCGTCGATCCGGCCGGAGGCACGGACCAGTTTGAGCTCGCCGGTCTGGTTGCGCTTGCGGCCCGTGAGCGCGGCCGCGGCGGCGGACAGCGCGCCGGTGGCCGCTCCGACGACGGGGGCGATGAAGGTCAGCCCGCCGACCGCCTGGAAGGGCACGTTGTGGGCGGGCAGGCCGGAGACGGCGTTGCGGCCGCTCAGCATGTCCGCACGGTCGAACGAGAGGTGGTCGGGCACCAGGACGTCGTCCACGACGACCGTGTGGCTGCCCGTGGCCCGCATGCCGACGCTGTCCCACGTCTCGCGCACGGTGTACGTACCGCGGGGCAGCGCGAAGAACCGCATCTTCGGCGGGCCCTCCCCCGCACCGGGTACGACCGCGCAGACCAGGGTCCAGTCGGCGAAGTCGATACCGCTGACGTACGCCCATTGTCCGGTGAGGCGCCAGCCGCCGTCCGTCCGCCGGGCGCGGCCGACCGGCATCAGGGCGGTGGCGACCACCGTGTCCGGGCTGTCGCCCCAGAGCGCCCGGTGCCCCTCCTCGGGCAGATGCGCGGCGAAGCGGGCCGAGTACGCGGACAGCGAGGCACACCACGCGGTGGCCGCACAGCCCTCGCCGACCGTCATGACCGCCGACGTGAGCTCGGCGAACGAGCCCTCGCTGCCGCCCCACCGGGAGGCGACGAAGTGCCGGGCGAAGCCGGCTTCGCGCAGCGCGTCGACGACCTCGCGGTTCATGGCGCGGTCGGCGTCCGCGTCGGCGGCGTGCTCGCCGGCGAGGATGCGTACCTTCTCGGCCGCCTGGCCGAGGCCGGTGTCGGCGCGCCCGGCCGTCGGACCGAGGCCCGTGCCACCGTGCCCGGCCGCCCGGCCGTGGTCCGTTCCGTTCGGTATGCCGCTCATGGCCGGGGACCGTTCGCGACGGCCTTGGCGAAGAGCTCCAGGGTCTCGCCGGGGCTCGGCCCGTCCAGCGCCTTGAAGATCCGCTCGGCGCCCTCACCGTGCTTGTTCAGCTTGACGTGGGCCAGGGTCACGCGGGTGTGACGGTCGTCCACGGCCTCGAAGTCGACCTCGATCTCGCTGGCCCGCTCGTCGTCCGGGATGGACTGCCAGTTGGGGTCGATGCGCCAGGTCATGGCGAGCCGGCGGCCCGGCTCCCACTCCAGCACCCGGCCCCAGGCGATCTCGGTGCCGTCCACGTCCCACTCGTAGTAGCGGCCGCCGACGCCCGGCTCGAAGGCCAGGCCGACCCGCTCCTTCTTGACCAGGATGTGGGTCGCGGGCCACCAGTCCTTGGGCCGCTCGGTGAAGACGGCGAAGCACTCCTCCGGCGTGGCCGCCACGGTCACCGACTTCCGTACGTCGGGAAGGGTCTGCTGCTGTTCGGGCACGGGGCCTCCTCGCTCGATCTCGCCGGGTGTCACCTGCTGCCGCCCGGTGTCCCGGGCTCGTGGCGGGCCGGTCACGGTCGCCGGTCGCCGCACGGAACGCCCCCCACGCTCGCGCCGGCCGCTAGGCCCCATGTCGAGTACCGCTCGAAGGCCCCGCTCCGGCCCGCCTCGACCGGTCGTCGAGAGCCGCCCGAGGCGGCCCGGTCACGGTCGTCCCCACCCGGAGCAGCACCACACGACTAGGGGAACGGGAGAGCACCATGACACAGGCGGGACGACGGGTGGCCTTCGTCACCGGCGCGACCAGCGGGATCGGCCTCGCCGTCACCGAGCTGCTGGCCCGGCAGGGCATGGCGGTGTTCGGGGTGGCCCGCGGCGAGGAGAGCGTGCGCACCATGGTCAAGCGGCTGCGGGAGGAGGGTCTGGAGGTCGACGGCACGGTGTGCGACGTCACCTCCCTCGACCAGATCCGTACCGCCGTCCGGTCCGCGGTGGAGGTGTACGGGCGCATCGACGTCCTCGTCAACAACGCGGGCCGTGGCGGCGGCGGGGTCACGGCCGAGCTGGCGGACTCCGTGTGGGACGACGTCATCGAGACGAACCTCAACGGCACCTTCCGTGTCACCCGCGAGGTGCTCAGCACCGGCCGGATGCGTGACGGCGACTGGGGCCGGATCATCAACATCGCGTCCACCGGGGGCAAGCAGGGCGTGGAGCTGGCCGCGCCGTACTCGGCCTCGAAGCACGGTGTGGTCGGCTTCACCAAGGCGGTGGGCAAGGAGCTCGCCAAGAGCGGCATCACCGTCAACGCCGTCTGCCCGGGCTACGTCGAGACGCCGATGGCGCAGCGCGTCCGTCAGGGGTACGCGGGCCACTACGGCGTGAGCGAGGAAGCGATCCAGGAGAAGTTCAACGCGAAGATCCCGCTCGGCCGCTACTCCACCCCCGAGGAGGTCGCGGGGCTGGTCGGCTACCTCGCCTCCGACCTGGCCGCCTCGATCACCGCCCAGGCGCTGAACGTCTGCGGCGGACTCGGCAACTACTGACCGATCCCCCTTCCTCACCCATGCCGCGCCGACAGAGACGGAGCCTCGAACATGACAGCTGCAGGCGCAATGCTCGCCGAGCCCGATCTGACCGCATTCCGGTCCGTGATGGGCCGGTTTCCCACCGGTGTCACGCTGCTCACCCAGGGCTGCGCCGACGACACGGCCGTGATCACCCTCAATAGTCTGACCTCGGTGTCCCTCGACCCGCTGCTCATCCTCGTCTCGGTCAAGGCGGACGGCCGGATGCGGCCACGGGTGGCGGGTGCGGGGAGCTTCGCGGTGAACGTGCTCACGGAGGCGCAGCGCGACCTCGCCCAGGAGTTCTGCCGGCCCGACCGGTCGGAGGGGCAGGCCGCGATGCTGCGGCTGGCCGCGGTCGAGGGGGTCACCGGCAACGCCGTGATCCCGTCCGCGGAGGCGTACTTCGAGTGCGTGCTCGACGCCCAGTACCAGGCCGGTGACCACACGCTGCTGATCGGCCGGGTGGTGGCGCTGTCCGGCGGGCCGGGCGAGCCGGATCCGCTGGTGTTCCACCGGGGCCGTTTCACCCGGTTGCCGGCCGCTCGGGCGGAGGCGGCGTGAGCGCCGGGGCGGAGGCACCGACGGGCGGTCGGGGTTCGCTGTGCGCGGTGGCGGACGGGGTGTACGCGTTCGTCCAGCCGGACGGCGGGTGGTGCCTGAACAACGCGGGGCTCGTCGTCGGTGAGGGCCGGACCGTCCTGGTCGACACCGCCGCGACCGAGGCCCGCGCCCGGCGGCTGCGCGCGGAGGTCGAGCGCGTCGCGCCGGGCGGGGCGGACTTCGTCGTCAACACCCACTTCCACGGCGACCACACCTTCGGCAACGGGCAGTTCACGCCGCGCGCCGTGGTCGTGGCCCACGAGGGGACCCGCGCCGACTCGGCGGAGGCGGGGCTGGGTCTGCGGCAGCTGTGGCCGGACGTGGAGTGGGGCGAGACCCCCCTGGTTCTGCCCACGCTGACGTTCCGCGGCTCGCTCACGCTGTACGCCGGCGATCTGCGCACCGAGCTGCTGCACGTCGGGCCCGCGCACACCGCGAACGACGTGGTGGCGTGGGTGCCGGAGCGGTCGGTGCTGTTCACCGGTGACGTGGTCTGGTCGGGCGTCACGCCCTTCGTGCTCTTCGGCTCGATCACCGGATCGCTGCGGGCCCTGGACCGTATGCGCGCCCTGGGCCCCCGTACGGTCGTGCCGGGCCACGGCCCGGTCGGCGGACCGGAGTTGCTGGACGAGACGGAGGACTACCTGCGGTGGCTCCAGCGGCTGGCCGAGGAGGGGGTGCGGGACGGTCTGACCCCCCTCCAGGCGGCACGCCGCGCCGACCTCGGGCGGTTCAAGGAGCTGGTCGACCCGGAGCGCCTGGTGGGCAATCTGCACCGTGCGTACGCCGAGCTGGACGGACTGCCACCCGCTGCGCGGATCGACGTGATCACCTCGTTCCAGGAGATGGTCGCGTTCCACGGGGCGCTGCCCACGTGCCACGCCTGACACACCGGAGAGGAGACGGACATGGTCACGAGCCTGTTGGAACGCCGGGAGACAACGGCGTACGAGGCAGTCCCCGAGGACTGCTTCCTGGTCCCGCTGTTGCTGCTGGCGGGCGACCCCGACGACGACGGCAGTGAGCCGCACATCTGCCGGGGCATCGACTGATCGCACGGCGCATGGGAATGGGGCCCCTTCCCGGGGCCCCATTCCCATGCGGTCGTTCAGCCGGCGGACGGTGCGGCCGGGCTGTCGCGGTGGATGACCCGCGACCGCGTCAGGAGCCGGCCGTCCCGGCGGACGAGCTCGTCCTCGACGGTGAAGGTGGGCTGGAAGGTCACCTTGCCCTCGCGGTCGGTCTGGGTGACGAGGGTGTAGTACGAGACGCGCAGCAGATCGGCGTCCGCGGCGTCGGTCTCGATGATCAGGTGGCCGAACCAGTGCCGTACCGCGATGTCCTGGTAGCGGGGCAGGTTGGCCCGCATGCCCGCGATCATTTCAGCCCGGCCCCGCTGCCGCCGGCCGCCGGCGTGCACCACCTCACCGTCCTCGGTGAAGGTGTCGGCGAACCCCTCGATGTCGAGGGCGTCCACCCGCCGCATCTGCCGGGCGTAGAAGGTCTGCACCTCGGCGTAGAGGTCCCCGGTGACCTGGTTGGGCAGGGTCCCGACCGGCTGAGACATGGATACTCCCTTCGAGACGGCCGGCCCGGTGGCCGCGCCGATCCCCTCCAGCCTGCCGCCCGGCCCTGCAGTGCCACTGGAGACCGGCTCGGAACCGGGAGCCGTCGCCCGTCACCCGGCCGTCAGCTCGGCCACCAGCCGGGCCGCGACGGGCACCTCGACCGCGTGCCGTTCCGCCGCCCGCAGCAGCGCCCCGCCGATCGCGTCGAGTTCCAGGGGGCGCCCCGCCTCGGCGTCGCGCAGCATCGACGACTTGGTACTGGGCGGGAAGGCGTCGTACCGCGCCAGGACCGCCGCCGGGTCGGCGGGCGCCCCGCAGGCGCGGCTCACCGCGGCGGCCTCCTCGACGAGCGCCACCAGCTCGTCGCGCCGGCCTGTGCGTACGTCGCCGATGGGGGCCCGGTACCGGGTGGTGAGCAGCGCGAAGGGCGCGAGGAGGGCGAGCTTGGCCCAGAGCGCCGTCGTCTCGTCCTCGACGATCCGGACACGCACCCCGGCCGCCTCCAGCACGGCGGCGACGCCGCCCAGGCGCTCGGGCGACCCGGCCAGGTCCACCTCGGTGAACGGGGTGCCGTGCTCGACGACGCCCGGCGCCACACGCGTCGACTCGGCCCGGATCATGCCGGGGACGACCCGCTCCCCGTACCGCTCACGCAGCGCCTCCGGGTGCTCGATGCCGTTGAGGAGCGGCACCACCAGGGCGTCGTCGCCCAGCACACCGGGCGGTACGCGGTCCAGTGCCACGTCGAGGGAGGTGTGCTTGACCGCGATCAGGCACAGGCCGACCTGTTCGCGCAGTTCCGTGTCGGCCTCGACGGTGGCGGTGAAGTCTCCGAACTGCACACTGCGCACCCGGATGCCGTCCTGGCGCAGGGTACGGGCGGTCTCCTCGCCGGCCACGCAGATCACCCGGTGTCCGGCGCGGGACAGCAGAGCGGCCAGCAGGCCACCGATGCCTCCGGGGCCGAGCACGGCGACGGTTCCAGGTTCGAGCACGGTACGGCAGTCCTTCCGGGCGTGCGGGCACAGGCGGGGCGGAGGGTCGGCACCCGTCCACCCTTCGCCAGGGCCCATGGGGTGCGAAGGGTGGACGGGTTGCCGCCCGGGGCCCTGTGATGATCTTCCAGCGCCCCAACCACCAAGTCAATCCTAGGAATTACTCCCCGGCACCAAGGGATACCTTGGGGCCTGTGACTCTTGATGATCTCCGTGTCTTCGTTGCCGTCTGCCGCGCGGGCAGCCTCAGCGCGGTCGCCCGTGACCTCGGCTGTACGCAGTCGGCGGTGAGCCAGCATGTGAAGCGGCTGGAGCGGGAGACCGGCGTCGCTCTGCTGGAACGCCATACGCGCGGTGTCGTCCCGACCCGGGCGGGGCGGGTGCTGCGGGCGGCCGCGTCCCAGAGCATGGCCGGTCTCGACCTGGCCCTGCGGAGCATCCAGGAATCGGTACGCGGGGAAGTCGGCTCGGTACGGGTGACCACGGGCGCGACGTCGCTGCGGCACTTCATGTCCGAGGCCGTGGTCGCCTTCCGGCGCCGCTACCCGCGGGCGAGCCTGGAGTTCCAGACGGCGAGCTCCAGTCGCAGTTGCTTCGACGCGCTCGCCGCCGACGGCCTGGACCTCGCCTGGGTCACGATCGGCGACCGGGTGCGCGGCATCGAGCAGCGCCCGGTCGTCGACCTGCCCTGGGTCCTGGCCGTCCGCGCCGACGACCCGCTCGCGGCGCGCCCGCGGATCGAGGCGAGCGACCTCGCGGACATCCGGCACATCCGTCTTCCGGCGAGGTCCACCTCCCGGGCGCATCTGGACGCGGCCTTCGCCGAGCTGGGCATCCGTGACAGCTCCGACACGAGCGTGGCCGACTGGGACACCGCGATCCTCCTGGCCGAGCTCGGCCTCGGCCATGCCGTCGTGCCCGCGCTCCCCGGCCGCTTCACCGACGGCGGTGACGCGCTCGTGTTCGTCCCCATACCGGCGCTGCCGCCCCTGTCGGTGGGGTGGGCGGTGCGCAGCTGGGACGCCCTCACCCCGCTCGCCCGTGCCTTCGCCGACACCGTGCGCCGGACGTGCGAAGGGGCCACGGCGTAGGACCGCGCCCCCCTTCCCGGCCCCCGGCTCAGCGGGCCCGCTGCTCGTATCCCACCAGGCGTACGCACACGGCCAGCCCCTCGATCGCCTGCTCCAGTTCCGCGAGAGACGGGTAGCTGGGGGCGATCCGGATGACCGCGTCGCGCGGGTCGTCGCCGTACGGGTGCGTGGCACCGGCCGGGGTCAGCACGATGCCCGCCTCGGCGGCACGGCGTACCACCTCCTTGGCACAGCCGTCCGGCACCTGAAGGGTCACGAAGTACCCGCCCTTGGGGGAGGTCCAGGTGGCGAGCCCGGTCCCGCCGAGCTCGACGTCGAGGATCCGTGCCACCGCTTCGAACTTGGGTCGGAGCAGCGCCCGCTGGCGCTCCATGTGGGCGCGTACCCCGTCGGCGTCCCGCAGGAACAGGGCGTGACGCAGCTGGTTGACCTTGTCGGGGCCGATCGACCGCTTGGCGTTGTGGGCGAGCAGCCACTTCACGTTCGCGGGGGACGAACCGAAGAAGGCGACTCCCGCGCCGGCCGCGGTGATCTTGGAGGTGGAGCCGAACACGAACGCCCGGTCCGGGTTCCCGGCCTCGGCACAGGCGGCGAGCAGATCGGCGATCTCGACGGGCTCGTCGGTGAGGTGGTGGACCGCGTAGGCGTTGTCCCAGAAGATCCTGAAGTCGGGCGCGGCGGTGTCCATGGAGGCGAGCCGCGCCACGGTCGCGTCGCTGTAGCAGACGCCGTCCGGATTGCTGTACTTCGGTACGCACCAGATGCCCTTGACCGCAGGGTCCTCGGCGACGAGCCGCTCCACGGTGTCCATGTCGGGGCCGTCGGCGGTCATCGGCACCGGGATCATGTCGATCCCGAACCGCTCGCAGAGCGCGAAGTGCCGGTCGTAGCCGGGCACCGGGCACAGGAACGCGATGCGCTCCTGCTCCACCCAGCGCGTCCCGGCTCCCGGCAGCGCGCTCAGCAGGGCGTGCACCAGGCAGTCGTGCATCAGCTCCAGGCTGGAGTTCCCGGCCGCGAGCAGTTGCGCGGCCGGAACCTGGAGGGCCTCGGCGAAGATCTGCCGGAGCTCGGGCAGCCCCTGCAGTCCGCCGTAATTGCGCACGTCCGTGCCGTCCGCGGCGGTGTACCGCCCACCGGGCAGGCCGAGCAGGTCCTCGGAGAGGTCGAGCTGTTCCGGCGCCGGCTTGCCCCGTGTGAGGTCGAGCGAGAGCCCGCGACCCACGAGGTCCTGGTAGTCCCGGCGGGCGCGGTCGAGGAGCCCGGTCAGGGCTTCGGGGCTCAGCTCGGTGGTCATGGTGTGTCCTCTCACAGGTACCGCATCGGTGGGTCGCGCCTGCCGAGGATACAAACCGGGTCGGCGGCCGGGGCGGGGGCGGGGAGAGGAGGAACAGCGCGGACGAAGGCCGCGGGCGCCGCCCGGCCGGCCCGCTTCGCCCGGCACCCCGGAGTGACGGCGGACCCGCGCTTCGGAGGCCCTGTCCCGATGACCCATGTCCTATGGCGGGTTGGCGCGGTGCGGTCGCTGGACGCCGTCCCTCGCCCGGGTGGTATTCGGCAACGTACCGCGTCGGACTCCGACCGGCGGGCCGTACTCCCGTGATCATGTGGCCGTGATCACAGAACACCGCCGCACCGTCCGCCGACGCCGGGCGCTGCTGGTGCCCGCTCTCGGCGCCGTCAGCCTGCTGTCGCTGCTGTCCCCGCTCCCCGCCTCGGCCGAGCCCGCGGACCGGCATCCCCACGTCGCGCCCCCAAGGCCGCCGGCCCTGCGCCCGTGGACCGCCGCCGAGGCGCGTACGGACGCCTTCCTGAAGCACGTCCGGCGTGATCCCCAGCTGCTGCGGGGATTCTTCGAGCACCTGCCCAAGGGAGGTGACCTGCACAACCACCTCTCGGGTGCGGTGTCGACGGAGTACCTGATCCGGCTGGCCGCCGAGGACGGGCTCTGCGTGGACACCTCGACGATGACCGCGGTCGCGCCGCCCTGCGGGCCGGGCACCCGCCCGGCCGCGGACGCCCGGACCGACCGCGCCTTCCACGACGCGCTGGTGCGGGCCTGGTCCATGCAGGACTTCCCGCCCGACCAGAACGGACACGACCACTTCTTCGACACGTTCGGCAGGTTCGGCGAGGTCACCTGGCGCCACCGCGGCAAGCTCCTGGCCGAGGTGGCCGACGACGTGGCGGCGCAGAACCAGTTCTATCTGGAGACCATGGTCAGCCCCGCCTCCGACGGGGCGAAGAAACTCGCCGCGGACGTCGGCTGGGACGCCGACCTGGCCCGGCTCCACGGCAAGCTGACCGCCGGGGGCAAGCTGGACAAGCTGGTGGCCGCGGCCCGCAAGGAGGCCGACGACGCCGACGCCGAGTTCCGCACCGCGGCGCGCTGCGGCACCGACCGGCCCCGGCCGGGCTGCCGGCTGACCGTGCGGTGGATCTCGCAGGTCTCACGCGGGAGTTCACCGGAGCGGGTCTTCACACAGATGGCGCTCGGCATGCGGCTGGCGGAGCGCGATCCCCGGTTCCTGGCCGTCAACCTGGTCCAGCCCGAGGACTGGGACAGCTCCCTGGACAACTACCGGCTACAGATGCGCATGCTGAAGCACCTGCGCGGCGTCTATCCCCGCGCGCACATCACGCTGCACGCCGGCGAACTGTGGCCTGGCCTGGTCAAGCCCGAGCACCTGAAGTTCCACATCAAGGAAGCGGTCACCGTGGCCGGCGCCGAACGGATCGGGCACGGTGTCGACCTGGTCCACGAGGACGACTGGCGGGGCACCGCCCGTACGATGGCCGCGCGCGAGGTCGCCGTCGAGGTCCCCTTCACGAGCAACGCCCAGATCCTCGGCGTCAAGGGCGACGACCACCCCTTCTCCGTCTACCGGAACCACGGTGTGCCCATCGTGCTGGCCACTGACGACCCGGGTGTCTCACGCATCGACATCAGCCACGAGTACCAGTACGCCGCCACCACCTACGGCCTGACCTATCCGGAGCTGAAGGACCTGGCCCGCGCCTCCCTGGAGTACGCGTTCCTGCCGGGCCGCAGCCTGTGGCGAGGCAACCCCACCGCCGAGGGCTACCGCCTCGACGCCGCCTGCCTCGGTCAGCGGCCGGACAGCGGCCGGCCCGTCACCACCGACTGCGGCCGTCTGCTGACCTCCAGCCCCAAGGCGTCCGTGCAGTGGCGGCAGGAAGCCGCCTTCGCCGCCTTCGAACGCGCCTTCCGCGTGGGCCGCTGACCCCGCCCGCCCCGGGGCGCACCCGCCCGGACCGAGGGTGCGCCCCGACCCACGCGGGACCAACCGGTCCCGGAAACGACCGAGAGGCCGTATCGGATCACTCCGATACGGCCTCCGACCTGCGTTTTCGCAAGTCGGGACGACAGGATTTGAACCTGCGACCCCTTGACCCCCAGTCAAGTGCGCTACCAAGCTGCGCCACGTCCCGGTGCCCGTCTGACCTGGGGTTTCCCCCGGCCCGGCGTGCACGAGAACAATACCGCACTCCTGCCGGTGATCACGAACCGCTTTGGGCGCTTGACCTCAAGTGCGGTTGAAGTTGCACCGTCGGTGCCATGACGAACACGGCTGAGAACTCCGTACCGGACCTGAACCGGCTGATGGCCCTGATGACCGGCGACGAGAAGCACGGGCCGGCCGCCACCTCCACGCTCGACGCCCTGTGGGTGCTGTACGACCGGGTGCTTCGCGTGTCACCGGGGAGCGTCGACGCGCCGGGGCGGGACAGGTTCCTGCTGTCGAAGGGGCACGGGCCGATGGCGTACTACGCCGTCCTCGCCGCCAAGGGGTTCTTCCCCGAGGAGCTCCTGCCCGGCTTCGGGTCGTACGACTCGCCGCTCGGCCACCACCCGGACCGGATGCTGGTGCCGGGGGCCGAGATCGGCAGCGGGTCGCTGGGACACGGGCTCCCGCTGGCGGTGGGGAGCGTGCTCGGGCTCCGGGCCCAGGGGCTCTCCGACCCGCGGGTGTGGGTGCTGATCGGGGACGCCGAACTGGACGAGGGCAGCAACCACGAGGCCATCGCGTACGCGGGGCCGGCCGGCCTGGAGCAATTGCACACGCTGGTGATCGACAACGCGTCGGCGACCCACGGCCGGCCCGGCGGGATCACTGCCCGGTTCGATGCGGCCGGCTGGTCGGCCGAGACCGTCGACGGGCGGGACCACGAGGCGATGTACGCCGCCTTCACCCGCCCCCACCCGGGGCGCCCGCGGGCCGTGGTGGCCCGGGTCGAGCCCAAGAACGCGTAGAGGGGGAGAACACTCATGGACACGATGCGTGACCGTTTCATCTCGACCACGAGCCGGCTGCTGGACGAGGACCCGCGCCTGGCGCTCGTCCTCGCCGAGATCAGCCGTGACGGCTTCCGACAGGCGGAGGAGAGGCATCCGGACCGGGTGATCAACGTCGGAATCAGGGAACAGCTGCTGATCGGGGTGGGTGGCGGGCTCGCGCTCACCGGGATGCGGCCGGTGATGCACACCTTCGCGAGCTTCCTGGTGGAGCGGCCGTTCGAGCAGGTCAAGCTGGACTTCGGCCATCAGGGCGTGGGTGGGGTACTGGTGAGCGCCGGAGCCTCCTACGACTGGCCGGCGGGCGGCTTCACCCATATGTCCCCGGGCGATGTCGCCCTGATGGACACGCTCGACGGCTGGACGGTCCATGTGCCCGGCCACCCGGACGAGGCGGAAACACTGCTGCGGCACGCCGTGGCGGGGGACGACAAGGTGTACGTACGGCTGTCGCTGCAGTCGAACGGGCAGGCGCGGGGCGTCACGGGCGAGCGGTTCCTCACCGTCCGGGAGGGCCGAAGCGGTGTGGTCGTGGCGGTCGGGCCGATGCTCGACAACGTCCTGGCGGCGACGGAGGGCCTCGGCGTGACGGTCCTGTACGCCACCACCGTGCGCCCCTTCGACGAAGAGGCGGTGCGGCAGGCGATGGCCGGCGGCGGCACGGCCGACGTCGTGATCGTCGAGCCGTACCTCGCCGGCACCTCCACCGCCGCCGCCAACGACGCCCTCGCGGACATCCCGCACCGGGTGCTCGGCCTGGGCGTCGCCAAGCGGGAGCTGCGCCGCTACGGCCACATGGACGAACACCTGACCGCACACGGCCTCGATCCACGAGGGCTGCGCGCCCGCATCACCGCGTTCCTGGGGCGTTAGGCCCTTGACGGCCGATCCCGCCCGGCGCCCAGGTCCGGGTGGGCGGCGAGGAGCCGGCGCGGGGCGGCCTGGCGCCAGGAGTCGACGAGGACGGCGTACAGCTCGTCCTCGTCGTCCAGCGCCGACAGCCGGACCCGCAGCCAGGCGTAGTTGTCGTCGTGACCCTCGCGTATGAAGAATTTCCCGGGCTCCGCCGCGATGAGCTCCTCCCGGTCCTCCTTGGGGCACGTGACACCCATCGACCGGTCGTCGTCGTCCAGCGAGGCGAAGATCTTCCCGCCGGCGCCGCCCGCGCGGAACGTGGGCATGCCCCAGGAGAGTTTCTCCACCGTCTCCGGCAGCGAGAGCGCGATTCTGCGTACGTCGTCGGCTGTGGCCATGTGACGACCGTACGACCCGCCACCGACAGCGCCGGCGGAGCGGAGACCGGGGGCGGTCACCAGCCGGTCACGCCCGCGGGCTGCTTGACGGTGACGTTGATCCGGTTGAAGAAGTTGGTCGTCGCGATCCAGAGGATGATCGAGGCGAGCTGCTGCTCGTCGAAGTGGTCGGCGGCCTCGTCCCAGACGTCGTCCGGCACCGGGTCCGGCCTGTCGGCGAGCCGGGTGGCCGCCTCGGCGAGCGCCAGGGCGGCGCGCTCCGCGTCGCTGAAATACGGCGCCTCGCGCCAGGCGGCCACGGAGTGCAGCTGCTCGTCGCTGATGCCGCTCTTCTTCGCCTGGCGTGCGCCGAGGTCCACGCAGAAGCCGCAGCCGTTGATCTGGCTGGCCCGCAGGTGCACCAGCTCCAGGACGGTCTCCGGCACGCCGCCCTTCTTCACCGCCTTGATCAGGTCCTGGATGGCGGGCATCGTCTCGGGGAGGACGGTGGCCGGGTTGGTCATCCGAGCCTTCATGGATGTTCTCCTTCGTTCCGCGTCTCGTCGGTCACCCCATGGACGGAACGCGGGTACGCGGATGTGACACGCGGCCGCGGCGGGAACCGCTGATGTGACGGGCTTCACTTTCCGGGTGGGGCACGGTTTCCCGGTGCCTGTCACTCGCCCGGCGCGCGGCCCGAAACGCGCCGCATGACGCGCAGCAGGTAGCCCTTGCGGTCGAGCGGGTCGTGATCCGTCCGCCGCCGGACCGGGACCCGGCCGGGCGTCGTGGCGCGGACCGGCCGGTAGCGGGTGAAGGTGCACTCAAGGACGCCTTCGCCGCCGGTCAGCCCGGGGATCCGCTGTTCCAGGGCGTGCACCGAGGCGGCCGGGATCTCGCCCTCCACGACGGCCCCGGCCGGGCCCTGCGGTACCGGAGCGCCGGGCACGGCGCCCAGCTCGGCCAGGACGGGCAGGGCGGCGCCGAGCGCGTCGGACGGGAGGTCCAGACGGAAGCGGTGCACCGGCTCGTGGACCTGTGTCCCGGCGCGGGTGAGGGCGGTCATCAGGACCAGGGGCGTCAGATTGCGGAAGTCACCCGCGGTGCTGGACATGCTCTTGTCGAACGTGGCGTGGGAGTGGCTCTGGCGGGGCGCGTAGCCGGAGTGGGTCAGGGTGACCGTGCAATCGGTGACCTCCCATCCGTACAGCCCCTGGTGGAGGGTCTCCCGGACGGTCTCCTCGATCGCCTTGATGAAGGCGTGGGGCAGCGCGCCGAGTTCGGTCTCCAGCCGGAACTCCACGCCGGTGCCGGGCGGGGCGGGCTCGACCCGCAGCCCCACGGTGGCGAGGAACGGATTGGGCTCCTTGTGCATGACCTCGACGGCCGCACCCGTGCCGACCGGGCGTTCCCGGCAGATGGTCGTGGTCTCACGGAAGGTGACGTGGACCCCGAAGTCGTCCGCCAGTGTTGCCTGGACGACCTGCTTCTGGACCTCGCCGTAGAGGGAGACGTACACCTCCTTGCGGAGGTCGTCCTGGCGCAGGCCGATCAGCGGGTCCTGTTCGGCGAGCCGGGAGAGCGCGAGGTGCAGGGCGCCCCTGTCGGTGCCCCGGGACGGGACGACGACCGTCTCGAGGGTGGGCGGAGCGAAGTGACGGGATCCGGGCGCGGGGGCGTGGGAGGAAGCGCGCGGTACGCCGATGGTGTCGCCGACGCGGATGTCGGCGAGGCCCCACAGCTTGCCGATCTCCCCGGCGCGAACGGACGGTCGCCGGACGGCCTCGCCCCCGTCGAACACGCTGATCGCGGTGACCTTGCCCTCGCCGCCCATGCCGCCCTCACTGCCGTCACCTCCGCCTTCAGCTCCGCCTCCACCTCCGCCGAACCGCAGCTTCTCCCGTGTGCGGACCGTTCCCGAGAACATCCGCACGTACGCGACCTTCTCCCCCGCCGGGCCACGTTCGACCTTGAAGACGGTTCCGGAGACCGGGCCTTCGGCATCGCCCTCCCGCGCGGGAAGCAGTTCCCTGATGCCGGTGATCAGCGCGTCCACGCCCGCGCCCGTGATGGCCGAGCCGAAGAACACCGGGTGCACCAGCGCCCGCCGGGTCTGGGCCGCCAGTGCCTCGCGGAGACGGCGGTACGGGACGGTCGCCTCGTCGTCGACGTACGCGGCCAGGAGGGCGTCGTCGTGTTCGGCCAGCAGTTCGGTGAGCCGGGCCGTGAAGGCGCGGTCGCCGGCGCCGTACGGTACGAAGCGCGCGGTGGGCCCGCCGAGTCCCCGGGCGGCCCCCATGGGGATGACGGCGGGGGTCAGCTTGTCCGCGATGCTCCGCAGTACGGGTGCGTCCCGCGCGCCCCGCCGGTCGGCCTTGTTGACGAACATCAGCGTCGGGATGCGCAGCCGCCGCAGGGTGCGCATCAGTACCCGGGTCTGTGCCTGTACGCCCTCGACGGCGGAGACGACGAGCACGGCCCCGTCGAGCACGCCGAGGACGCGTTCCACTTCGGCGATGAAGTCCGGGTGGCCGGGGGTGTCGATCAGGTTGACGGTGATGTCGTCGACGGGGAAGCGACGACCGCCGCCTTGATGGTGATGCCGCGCTGCCGTTCCAGCGCCAGGACGTCGGTGTGGGTGTCGCCGTCGTCGACCCGGCCGATCCGGTCGATGACCCCGGCGTCGTACAGGAGCCGTTCGGTCAGGCTGGTCTTACCGGCGTCGACATGGGCGAGGATTCCGAGGTTCAGGGTGGGCACGTGGCGTCATGTCCTTCGAAGAGATGGTCAGGTTCCTCCGGGGGGACATGGACGCCGTCATTGCCTTCTCCTCGTCGACTACGGATCTCACCGTGCAGTGGACCGGACGGCGGCCGGGCGCCGCAACCGAATTGCGGCCCCTGCGGCGCCCGTAACCGCATCGCGCTCCCGGGCGCGCGCCGTGGGCGACCGCAGTGCCCGGCTCACACCGGCCGACGCACCGACGCGCCGCTCCTCAGGGGCGGCGCCGGTGTCACCGGAGCGCCCTCGTCGGCTCCCCGGCGCGCGAAGGCCTACAGGAGGGCGCAGTTCCCGCTCACGCACGAAACGTTTCGGTCGACATTCACGCTGAAGCGAACCGGCAGATGTGTACGGGTGGGACTCCTGTGCATTGATGAGGTCGGGGGACGACCCGCGGTGCCCTGAACCCACGAAACCTTTGCCGTTGGCATGTGGCAGAAAGAAGCGCTGGGGGAATGCCCTTCGGATAGGGCCGGACAAGCCACTACCACGCGACACATACTTCTAATCAAACGTCAACGCTCTGCATTTCGGCCAGAGTTGACGTCCGAGTTGAACCGTTCCGGAATGATCAACACCATGAGGTGGTCGGCCTGTTCGGGACGGGACCACTGCCGATGCACCATCTGCTCGAACAACCGCGCGAGCAGGCGTTTCGCAGAGGAGGGCTCGCATGGACGGGTACTTCGCCAGTCGACTGCATCACCAGCTACGGGGGCACGTTCGGCACTTCGCGGAGAGCGAGGTCCGGCCGCTGATACCGGCCATGGAGGCGGCCCGCTCGGTCCACCACGACCTGTCACGGCTCATTGCCCGGCAGGGCTGGCTGGGCGCCACCATCAGCAGGGACTACGGCGGGATGGGGGTGGGCCATCTCGGGAAGACGATCATCATCGAGGAGCTGTCCCGGGTCAGCGGCGCCATGGGGGCCATGGTGCAGGCCTCGCAGCTCGGCGCCGCCAAGATCGTCCACTTCGGCAGCGACGATCAGAAGAAGACCTGGTTGCCGGCCATCGCGGCGGGCGAGTGCCTGCCGACCATCGCGGTCACCGAACCGGAGTCGGGCGGCCATGTGCTGGGCATGAGCGCCACCGCGGTACGGGACGGGGACGACTACCTCCTGAACGGCCGAAAGGTGTACGTCGGCAACAGTCACATCGGTGACCTGCACGGGGTCGTCGTACGGACGGGTCCCGGCTCCA
This sequence comes from Streptomyces sp. NPDC000229, assembly GCF_040300825.1. NCBI lineage: Bacteria > Bacillati > Actinomycetota > Actinomycetes > Kitasatosporales > Streptomycetaceae > Streptomyces > Streptomyces sp. NPDC000229. The sequence goes on along the minus strand of NZ_JBEPEL010000072.1, from coordinate 15,968 downwards.
AAGGCCTGACGGCCTTCCTGGTGGAGGCCGACCGGCCGGGTGTCAGCGTCGGTGACCAGAAACCCACCATGGGCCTGCACGGCTTCAGCTTCGGCGAGCTCTCCTTCGACAACTGCCGCGTCCCGGCGGCCAACCGGCTCGGCGACGAGGGCGACGGCCTGGCGGTCGCTTACTCCTCCAGCGTCCTCTACGGACGGGCCAACCTCACCGCCGTGTCCCTGGGCCTGCATCGGGCGATCCTGGAGGAGACCACCCGGTTCTGCGAGGAACGGCACCGGTACGGCAAGCCCCTGCACGAACTGCCGTCCGTGAGGCTCAAGCTGGGCCAGATCCAGTCCCGGCTGATGACCGCCCGGCTCGCCGCGTACCACGCCGTACACCTGCTCGACGTGGGGCTGCCGTGCGACGCGGAGCTGATGAACGCCAAGCTCGTCAACGTGGAGTCGGCCCTGGACTCGGCGCGCAACGCCATGGAGATCCACGCCGCGGCCGGGCTCTTCACGGACCGGCCCATCGAACGCTACCTGCGCGACGCGCACCACATCTTCGCCCCGGCCGGTACCTCCGACATCCAGTTGCTGCGGCTCGCGGAAGTGGCACTGGGCACCGCGAAGGGGCAGTGGTCGGAGCGGCTCGCCGATGTCGTCCGGATGGAACCGGCCCTGTAGGGAGGCGCGTGACGTCCCCGGGGCACACATGGCCCCTCGGGGACGTCACCCGCGGCGCCTCACAAGCGGCCGTCCTCGCGACGGTGGATCTGCTCCACCAGTTCGGCGGCGAGCGACTTGATGGTCTCCAGCCCCGGCCGCCCCCATGGCCGGGGCTCGGTGTCCACCACGCAGATCGTGCCGAGCGCGGTGCCCGTACGGTCGATGAGGGGCGCGCCCAGGTAGGAGCGGATGCCGATCTCGTCGACGACCGGATTCCCGGCGAACCTCGGGTAGTCGCAGACGTCCTCCAGGACCAGCGCCTTGCGGCGTACCACCACGTGCGGGCAGTAGCCGTGGTCACGGGCCATGTACCGGCTGACGCCGCCGCCGGCGGCCGCCCTGGCGCTGAGCTCCTCCGCGCCGTGGGTACCGTTCGGAGTGTGGAGGCCGGCGAAGAACTGCTGGTTCTCGTCGATGAAGTTGACCATCGAGTACGGTGCGCCGGTCACCTTCGCGAGCTTCTGGGCGAACGCGTCGAAGTCGGGGTCCGGTCGGTCCCCGATGCCGAGCTGGCGCAGCCGCTGTACGCGCAGAGGGGCCTCCCGGTCGACGGGGGTGAGCAGCAGATGGCCGGTCGGGTCGTACGTCATTTCGGTGCTCCGTAGCTCGGCGCCGGGGCCGGGGCCGGGTTGGTGTCCAGCAGGTGCTGAACAAGGGTGACCAGGGTCTGGATCCCGGAGCTGGCGATCCGGGCGTCGCACAGGACGACCGGCACCTCGGGCTTGAGGTCGATCGCCGCCCGTACCTCTTCCGGTTCGTAGTGGTAGGAGCCGTCGAACTCGTTCACGGCGACCAGGAACCGGATGCCGCGCCGTTCGAAGAAGTCCACCGCCGAGAACGACGCCTGGAGGCGCCGGGTGTCGGCCAGGACGACCGCTCCGAGGGCTCCCTCGGACAGCTCGTCCCACATGAACCAGAAGCGTTCCTGGCCGGGCGTGCCGAAGAGGTAGAGCACGTGCCTGTCGTCGAGGCCAATGCGGCCGAAGTCCATGGCGACCGTGGTGGTGGTCTTGGACTCCACGCCCTCCAGGCTGTCGGTGGCGGCGCTCACCGTGGTGAGGAGTTCCTCCGTGCTCAGCGGTTCGATCTCGCTGACCGCCCCGACGAAGGTCGTCTTGCCGACCCCGAAGCCGCCCGCGATCAGGATCTTCAGGGCGGTGGGGAAGACGTCGCGGTCCACAGGTCGGTCCTCACAGCCGTCGTCGTAGGCCATCGAGCACTGCCTCCAGCAAGGAACGGTCGGTGGGGGTGTCGTAGAAGTGCGGCGCACGGGCGGTCAGCGCCCCGCAGTCCACGAGGTCGGACAGCAGCACTTTGGTGACCACGGCGGGCAGCCGTAAGTGCGCCGCGACCTCGGCCACGGAGGTCGGCCCGTCGCACAGCCCGAGGGCCAGGCTGTGCTCGGGACCGAGGTGCGCCTGGGGCTCCGTACCGGTGGCCATCACCAGGGAGAGCAGGTCCAGCGCCGCCGTCGGCCGGGTCCGGCCGCCGCTCACCGTGTACGGGCGGATGAGCCGGCCGGCCGCGTCGTCGAGCCAGGGCCCGTCCTGTCGGCGCGCCACGGGTCAGCGTCCCGTGCCGCCCGGCGCCGCCGCCGCTTGTCTGGCCGGCGTCACCAGGTAGGGCCGCACGCTCTTGACCAGCATCGTCATCTCGTACCCGAGGACCGCCGCGTCCGTCTCCCGGCCGGCCAGGACGGCCAGGCAGGTGCCGGATCCGGCGGTGGAGACGAACAGCAGGGTGGAGTCGAGCTCGACGACCACCTGCCGGACCTCGCCGCCTTCGCCGAAGCGGCTGCCGGCGCTGCGGCCGAGGGAGTACAGGCCGGAAGCCAGGGCCGCCATGTGGTCGGCGCTGTCGGGGTCCAGCCCGTGCACCGATTTCACCAGGCCGTCCGAGGAGAGCAGAACCGCGCTGCGGGTGTACGGGACCCGCTGGACCAGGCCGCCGAGCAGCCAGTCGAGATCCGAGGAATGGCCGGTCGGCACATCGCTCGCCATGGTGCATCTACTCCTTGTGCGCTTCGTCGTGTCGTTGCGGTTCCGGGTGTTCCGGGTGTTCCGGGTGTTCCTGGTGCGGGGGGTGCGGCACGTCCCGGGAGGCGGCGGGCATGGACTCGGCCAGGCCGATCCCGCGCCGGAAGGCCGCCATCAGGCCCGGGTCGTGGAGGGTGTCGTCGTCGTTCTTCCGCGGGGTGGGCGCGTCCCGCAGCTGCGGGACGAGGTGCTCCTGCGCACGGCGCTTGGGCAGTTGGGGGCGTCCCGGGGTTCCGGGCGCGGCCGCGGCGGGGTTCGGCCGGTCGGACCGTTCGCCGCGTACGGGCAGGGGCGCGTTGCCGCCGTGCTGGTGCGGGATCATGGGCGGGGCGGTGGCCGCGTGGACCGGCTTGCGGTGCACGGGCACGGGCTCGGGGGCCGTGACCGCGCCGGGGAGGTGCGGCACAGGACCGGCATGATGCCCCGCCTCGCGCGTTTCCTGGTGCGCCTCCTCGTGTCCCGCCTGGAACCGGGCCTGCCGTTCGGCCGGGGTGAGCCCGTCCGGGTCGGCCCCGAGCAGGCCCTGGGGCAGGACCAGCACCGCCTGGACGCCACCGTAGATGTTGGACTGGAGGCGTACGGCGATGCCGTGCCTGCGGGCGAGCGCCGAGACGACGAACAGCCCGATCCGGCCGTCCTGGAGCAGGTGTGCCACATTCACCTGATCGGGGTCGGTGAGCAGGGCGTTCATCTTGTTCTGCTCGGAGACGGACATGCCCAGGCCCCGGTCCTCCACCTCGACGGCGAGCCCCGCCGTCACGTACTGGGCCCGCAGCAGCACCGGGGTGTGCGGCGCGGAGAACAGTGTGGCGTTCTCGACGAGTTCGGCGAGGAGGTGGATGACGTCGGCGACCGCGTGCCCGCGCAGGGTGCCGTCGATGGGCGGGACCAGCTTGACCCGCGGGTAGTGCTCGACCTCCGCGATGGAGGAGCGGAGCACCTCGGTCATGGTGACCGGGTTGGACCACTGGCGGCGGGAGATGGCCCCGCCCAGGACGGCGAGGTTCTCGGCGTGCCGGCGAATACGGGTGGCCAGGTGGTCGATGTGGAACAGGCCCTTGAGCAACTCGGGGTCCTCGACCTCGTTCTCCAGCTCGTCGAGGAGCTGGATCTCGCGGTGGACGAGGGACTGCAGGCGACGGGCGAGGTTGACGAAGACCTCGACCTTCTGTTCGTTGCCGACGCTGCTGGAAAGCCGCGACGCCTGGACGACGGTGGTGACCGCCACCTCGTGGGCGCGGCTCAGCTCCTCCGTCAGCCGGTCGAACTCGTCCCCGCCGGCGACGGGTGGTGACGAGCTCTGGCGGGCGGGCGGGCGTTCCCCGCGGCGGAGCTGCTCGACCAGGGCGCGCAGCTCGTTCTGGCCGTGTGCGCTGCGCCTGCGCAGGGCGTCGCACCGGTCCAGTACGGCGGTGGCCGCGCGGTTGGCGCCCAGCAGGGCCGCGGCGACGGCGGCCACGGCGAGCGCGGCGGAGGCGGTGAGCGCGGCCCACAGGGCGGGCGACGGGTCGGCGCCGGTGGAGCGGATCGTGAAGAGCACGGCGGCTGCACCGCCGAGTGCCACCACGACGGGCGGGAGCACGGCGGCGCGAAGGAGTTGGGGTCGTATACGGACTTCCGGTGAGGGGGAGCGTGACCTCCCGGTGTACGACAGGGAACGGGCGCCTGGCCGGCCGTGCCGCCCGCCTTCACGGCGGTCCGGCCGCGCGGCGGGTGCGCGAAGTTGAGACATCAGCGTCCTTGGTACGTGGGGCCCCAGGAACAGGATTCGGCGTACTAAACGGATGTTCGGGTTCGGTGCTCCGGCGGTGGCGCCGTGCGCCACATGAGCCCGCCGTTGATCACCGGCCACACACAGTAGTCGTCAATCCGTCATGCGCGGTGCGCAGTTGACAAACTTGCCCGCCAAGCGTCCCGCTCTGGTATGAGGCCTCGCACGGCCGCCCGAAAACCGCTCCGGCCGACACGCCGGTGCCCACGCCCCCTCACAGCCACCTCTCCCGGCATCCCCATCCCGGGCAGGGAGCGTCCCCCTCCGCCCCGCCACGGGCAGCGGCAGGGCGGCCGGTGTCCCCTGCCCGGCACCCTGCGGTGCTGATCAGGTCAGCAGGAAGGCCGTCCCTCGCTGCTCGCCCCGTTCCCGGGGCGGCATGTCACCCGGCATCCGCGCTCGGTGTCACCGCTCGCTCGCCAGGTCGAAACCGCCCGTGGGCTCCGGTGTGATGTGCGGCCCCTCGGAGCGGCGCCACGGGCGGGCGATGGGCGCGGCAACGGCTCGCCACCAGGGCTCGGTGGGGAGGGTTCCCGTGGGCTCGAAGGGCTCGCCCGGCCGGGGCGACGCAACCGCCTGCCCGGCCTCCTCGGCAGCGTCCTTGGTCCACTCCCCCGGCTCCGCCCAGGGGTGCGGGGCGAGGTTGAACGTGCCCCAGTGGATCGGCAGCAGCACTCCGTGCGGCGTGGCCCCCTGGAGGTCGAGGTGGGCCCGCAGGCCTTCCTCCGGAGTCATGTGGATGTCGGGCCAGTACTCGCTGTACGCACCGATCTGGATCATGGTGGCGTCGAACGGGCCGTATTCGGCGCCTATCTCCCCGAAGCCGTCGAAGTATCCGGTGTCGCCGCTGTGGTAGACGCGGTGCTCGGGCCCGGCGACCACCCAGGACGCCCAGAGGGAGTGCTGCTGGTTGCGCAGGCCGCGGCCGCAGAAGTGGCGGGCCGGGGTGGCGGTGAGCCGCAGGCCGCCGACCTCCGTGGACTCGTTCCAGTCCAGTTCGCGCAGCCGGGACGCGGGCACGCCCCAGCGCTCCAGGTGCGCGCCGACGCCGAGGGGGACGGCGAAGAGGGTGCCCGTGGAGGCGAGGGCGCGGATCGTCGGGAGGTCGAGGTGGTCGTAGTGGTCGTGGGAGATGACGACGACGTCGACCGGTTCGAGCGCGGCGAGCGGGAGCGGGACGGGATGCAGCCGCTTGGGGCCGGCGAAGGAGAAGGGCGAGCAGCGCTCGCCCCACACCGGGTCGAAGAGGACCCGGTGGCCGTCGATCTCGGCGAGCACGCTGGAGTGCCCCAGCCAGGTGAGCCGCAACCCGGTGGCCGGGGGCCTGGCGAGGTCGGCGACGGTGGTGGGGTGCACCGGGACGGCGCCGGCGGGGGCCCGGCGGGCCCGTGACTCCTTCTCGAAGTAGATCTTCGCGAAGTCCATGGTGGAGCCGGACGGCCGGTGCCTGGTCCCCACCGGGTTGCGGAACGCGCCGTGCACGAAGTTCGGCGAGCGGCGGATCCGCTCCAGCCGCTCTCCGGTGGCGTCCGCGCCGAAGGCGGCGGGTCGCAGGGAACGCAGGTGAGAACGGAGCTGGTGCGGGACGCCGGCGCGGCTCACGGAACCTCCAGGGGTGAGGGTCCCTCCATTATGGGCCGGGAGTGTGACAGCGAAGGGTCGGGCCCGTCACGAGCGCGATGTCACATCTTCGGCCGCCTCGTCCGTCGTAGCGGTGGAAGGTTGTCCACCACACCTCGGGAGGCCCGTCATGGCCCGCATCTCGCTCACCCCGACGCGTACGCTCCTCTTCCGCGCCGTCGAGTGGTACGCGAAGCGTACGTACGGGAAGGTCCTGGACCCGGTCCGCGCGCTGGGGCACAACGGGCGCGTCCTGCGCACGACGCTGCGCCTGGAGCTGGCCGCCGGCAGGTGGAACGCGCTGGACCCGCACCTCAAGGCGCTGGCCGAGCTGGCGTCGGCCGCCTCCATCGGCTGCAGCTGGTGCACGGACTTCGGGTACTGGGAGAGCACCCTGCGGGGCGTGGACGCGCGCAAGCTGCGTGACCTGCCGGTGTGGCGGGACAGCGACGCGTACACGGCGCTGGAGCGCGAGGTGCTGGAGTACGCGGAGGCGATGACCGCCAATCCGCCGACCGTCGAGGACGATCTGGCGGAGCGGCTGCGCAAGGCGCTCGGTGAGCCGGCCTTCGTGGAGCTGACCGCGATGGTGGCGCTGGAGAACATGCGCTCCCGCGTCAACGCCGCGCTGGGGCTGACCAGCCAGGGCTTCAAGGACCGGTGCGAGCTCCGGCACCGGTGACCGGCCGGTGACGGGACGGACACCCGGCGTACCCGCGAAACCGCCTAGGGTGGCTGCGTGGGCAGAGTGCGGTTGAGCGTGGCGGAGCGGCGGGAGGAGCTGCTGCGGGCCGCCGTCGAGCAGATCGAGGCGCGGGGGGTGGCGGCGGTCCGGATCGCCGATGTGGCATCCGCGCAGGGCGTGAGCAATGCGCTGGTCCTCTACCACTTCTCGACCAAGGAGAAGCTCGTCGCGGCCGCCTTCGCGTACGCCGCCGAGGGCGATCTCGCGCACCTGCGCCGGCTGTTGGGCCGCCGGACGACGGCGGTCCGCCGGCTGCGGGCAGCCGTGCACTGGTACGCGCCCACGGGCCGGGCCAAGGGGTGGCGCCTGTGGATCGAGGGCTGGGCGGCGGCGCTGCGCGAACCCGTGCTGAAGGAGGTCGCCCAGGACCTCGACCGGCAGTGGAAGGCGGCGCTGACGGAGGTGATCGCACAGGGCGCGGCGGCGGGCGAGTTCCGCTGCGAGGACCCCGCGGCCGCGGCCTGGCGGCTGACCGCCTTCCTGGACGGTCTGGCCGTCCAGATGACCGCGTACGCGGCGTCCTACTCCCGTGCACGCATGCTGGCGTGGGCGGACGAAGCCCTCGCCCGCGAACTCGGCCCCCCGGAGGCCCGGTCCGGCGACTCCGGCACCCGAGGCACCCGAGACCCCTGAGGCAGCTGAGGCCCGCCCGCGCCTCCCCGCACCCGCACCCGCCCTACAGCGGCAGCAGGTCCGGCCGCTTGGCCGAGACGTGGTCGCCGGACGATTCGCCGCGCAGTCGGCGGCCGATCCACGGGACCAGGTACTCGCGCGCCCACTGGACGTCGTCGCGGCGGAGTTCGAGGGGGCCGCGCGGCGGCAGCGGCGGCCAGGGCTGGTCCGGGTCGGCGGGGACGTCCACGCCGAGGACCTGGCCGGCCCGGAGGGCGACGCGCGTGTGGCCCTCGGGCGACAGGTGCAGCCGGTCGGCGTCCCAAGCGCGCCTGTCCTGCACGGTCTTGAGGGACCACAGGTCCAGCACCGGGCAGCCGTACCGGTCGGCGACGGCGCGCACATGTCCGTTGTAGGTGGCGATCTTGCCGCGCAGCCGGCGCAGCACCGGCACGGTGCGGGTGTCGAACCCGGTCGTCACCAGGACCGTGCCGACCGCGGACGTCAGGTCGGCGACGGCCCGTTCGAAGCGCTCGGCGACGTCGTCCGGGTCGCTGCCGGGCCGGATGATGTCGTTGCCGCCCGCGCAGAAGGTCACGAGGTCGGGGGCGAGTTCCTTGGCGCGCGGGACCTGCTCCTCCACGATCTGGTCGAGGAGACGCCCGCGTACGGCGAGGTTGGCGTACCGGAACTCCTCCGGCTCCGGCAGCCGGTCGGCGAGCAGCACCGCGAGGCGGTCCGCCCAGCCGACGAACGTTCCGTCGGGGCCAGGGTCTCCGACGCCCTCGGTGAAGCTGTCACCGATCGCCGCGTACGACCCGAATACGTCACTGTCTCTGAATGTCGAATCGTCTGCCACGGGAGCACATCTTTCACCCGGTGATGTGACCTACGCGACCGTAGGAGGGGTTGACGGTGGGTGATGTTTGCCACCGGTCAAGATTCACCCAAGCCGGAATACGGCTCCGCCCGGCACCGGGAGGCGGTGCCGGGCGGAGTGCGCTCCGAGGGGCAGGCGTCAGATGGAGACGCCGTGGCTCCGGAGGTAGGCCAGCGGGTCGATGTCCGAACCGTAGCTGGGGCTGGTCCGGATCTCGAAGTGGAGGTGCGGGCCGGTGGAGTTGCCGGTGGAGCCGGACAGACCGATCTGCTGACCGCCGCTCACGCTCTGGCCGGAGGAGACGGACAGCGAGGAGAGGTGGGCGTACTGCGAGTAGGTGCCGTCGGTGTGCTGGATGACGACCTCGTTGCCGTAGGCGCCGCTCCACCCGGCCGAGACGACGGTGCCCGCGCCGACGGCCTTGACGGTGGTGCCGGAGGAAGCCGCGAAGTCGACACCCGTGTGGTAACCGGAGGACCAGCTGGAGCCGGAGGCGCGGTAGGGCGTGGTGACTCCGGCGTCGACCGGGGCGGTGAAGCCCGAGCCGCTGGTCTTCGGGGCGGACTGGGCCGGGGCGGCGGCCTTGGCGGCGGAGCGGGAGGCGCGGCTCTCGGCGCGGGTGTCGTCGGCCTTGGGCTTCGCCGGGGCGGCCTTCGCGGGGGCGGCCGTGGACTTGGCACCGAGGGTGAGCTCCATGCCCGGGAGGATCAGGGACGGGTCCTCACCGATGACCTGGCGGTTGTCCTTGTACAGCTTCTGCCAGCCGCCCTTGACGTTCTTGTTCTTGGCGATCTTGGAAAGGTAGTCGCCGGCGACGACCGTGTACGTGCGCGGCGCGGCCTTCTGCGCCGGGGCGGCGGCCTTCGGGGCGGCCTTGGCGGCGGTGGCCGCGGCGGTGACGGCCTGCGGAGCGGCGGCCGGGGCGGCCTTCTCCGCGGCGTGCGCGCCGGTGGCGCCGAGCAGCGGCAGGGCGATGGCGGCGCCACCGGTACCGGCGGCGACGAAACCACGCGTGATGGAGCTGGACTTGGGACGGCGGTGCTTACCCTTCGCGGGCATGGCGTTTTCCTCTCCGGCGCCTGCGAGGTGAGCTGTCGGGTTCGGACTGGAGTTGTCCGGCCGCGTCATGGACGCGACTTCACCCCGAGCCGGTCCCGGAATTCCGGGGTCGGCGTACTACCTGGGTCCCCCGCTCCTGCCACACGTGGGTGGGTGCGAATTCCGACCGGCGGCAGGATTCGGCGGTCCGGCCGGATTGCCGTGACCGTAAGCGAGTGGGGCAGGCGTGAACAAGCCGCTGCTTTCTTCGCGGCATTCCCGGCGCTGCGACCGCCATGGAATTCCGGTCACCCTCCGTGGATTGCGGATCATGTATTCCCGTTCTGTACAAGGAAATTACGAACGGCATCCCGCCACGGACGGTCACGGTTATGACGCTGCTCACGCGGCCCTGACCATCTCCCTTACGACCAGGGCACGTTATACCCAATCCCCCAATACGGACAGAACCGTCATTCTCTGACGACTCTCCTCAATCCCTCCACCGTTGCGGTCGGATGGCGGCCAGAGGAAGGGCTTCGGACGCCCGGACGGACGAACCGCAACGAAGTGGGACAGAAGGAGCCTGGGTGGTGACGAGGACGCCACCGGCGGGTCCGCAGTCGGCCCGGCCCGGCCCGACGGGCGTGACGTGCGCATCACCGGTCGTCGGTCATGGGCAGGGGCAACGAATGTGCGACGCGCGCGGAGATTGATCGCCGGACGAACCAATGTCGTATCGTCGGACCACGACATCGTCGGCGGGCCGACGCCGACCGCAGACACGGAGGAGCCCCCGTGACGCAGCAGCTGCCGCAGGTCCCGTCGATCGAGCCCGAGCTGACCGGAGTGCGCAACTTCCGTGACGTCGGCGGGCTTCCGACGGTGGACGGCCGGCGGGTGCGGCACGGCAGGCTCTACCGCAGCGGCCACCTCGCGCACGCCACGGGCGAGGACACCGCCTTCCTGGCGGGCCTCGGGCTCCACACGATCTTCGATTTCCGCAACGCCGCCGACCAGAAGCTGGAAGGCCCCGACGTGGAGCTGCCGGGCGTACGGAATGTGAACATTCCGCTCTCCGACCCGGCCGACGGCGCGGAATTCTGGACCATGGTCCGCGACGGCGACCTCGACCAGCTGCGCTCGATCCTGGCGGACGGCAAGGCGGCGGCCCGGATGACGGCCTCGTACCGCATGATCATCAAGGAGCGTACGGCCGAGCACAGCCGGGTGCTCCACGCGCTCGCCGAGGACAGCGTCCCGGCCCTGATGCACTGCGCGGCCGGCAAGGACCGGGCGGGGCTCTCGATAGCGGTCTCCCTGCTGGCCGTCGGGGTCGAGCGCGAGGCGATCGAGGAGGACTACCTCAAGTCCAACGACCCTCGCCGCCGCTACAAGGTGCGCCGCAGCGACAATTCCCCGGCCGCCATGTCGCCGCAGGTCATGGAGCTGCTCAGCCCGCTCTTCGAGGCCCGCATCGAGTACCTGACCGCGGCCTTCTCGACGATCGAGGAGACCTGGGGCTCCACCGAGCGCTACCTGACCGAGGGACTGAAGCTCAGCCCCGAGACCCGGGAGCGGCTGCGCGAGCGTCTCCTCGACGAGAGCTGAGCCGCGCCTCAGCCGGCCCCGAGCTCGAACAGCAGGTAGAGGAAGGCCGCGAAGAGGTGGCCCGCCACCAGATAGGCGAACAGCCGGACGGCGAGCCCTCGGGGGAACGTCCGTTCCTGGGACATGGTGATCTCTCCGATCGAGGTCAGCGGCGGTGCGCGCCCGCGCCGAGGCACAGGTCGGCCGCGGCGCTCTGCATGAGGGTGTGGACGAACAACAGCTCGGCCCCGCCGCGTGTGGCCGCGGCGATACGGTGCGGGGTCAGCGAGTCGAAGTGGGCGCTGTCCCCGGGGTCGAGGACGTGCACGGCCTCCCCGAGGGCCAGGCGCACCCGGCCGCCGAGGACGTACAGCCACTCCTCCCCCGGGTGTACGCGCACGAGGTCGTCCCGCGTCGCGTACGGAACCTGGACGCGCAGCGCCTGCATGGCCCGCCCGGGGCCGCCGGCCTGGTGGTAGACCCAGCCGTCCGCCTCGGCGGGCTCGGCCCGGCCGCCCCGGACGATCGGATCGTGCTCCGGCGGCACCTCGCCCAGCAGCTCGGAGACGGTCGTACCGTAGATGCGGGCGAGACCCAGCAGCATCGGCAGCGAGGGCTGGCGGCGGCCGGTCTCCAGCCGTGACAGGTGGGCCGGGGAGAGCCCGGCGGCCCTCGCCGCGGCCTCCAGGGTCAGCCCCCGGCGCCGGCGCAGCGCCCGCAGCTGCGGCGCGACGTCCGGGACCAGGTCGGCCGTCGCGGCGTCGTCCACCGCATCGGCCGGTCCGGAGGCGCTGTCCGGTGCCACGTGTGGCCGCCCCGGGCCCGGAGAGGCTTCGGGGGAAGTGCTCATGCCTCCATTGCGCCAGGATCTTCCCTCACGGGCAAATTTCTTGCCTCAGAGGCAAAAAGGCTCAGCGGTTGGCGATGGCCTGCTTCACCAGCGTTCTGCCGAAGTCCCAGATCAGTCCGCCGCCGCTGTGCGCCTCGTCCATGACGGCCGTGAACGCCTCCACGAACCGGTCGGCCTCCCGCTCTCCGATGATCAGCGGCGGGATCAGCTTGATGACCTCCAGCCGGTCGCCCGAGACCTGGGTGAGGATGCGGTGCCGTTGCAGCAGCGGCACCACGACCATCTGCGCGAAGAGCCCCTTGCGTGCCGCCTGGAGCATCGTCCAGCGGCTGCGCAGGCTCAGCGACGACGGGCGGCCGAACTCGATGCCGATCATCAGGCCACGGCCGCGCACCTCGTGCAGCAGCTCGTAGCGGTCCACGAGCGCGGCGAGCCGTGACTTCAGCAGCTCACCGGTCCGCCGGGCGTTGGCCACGAGCTCCTCGTCGTCCAGGACGGACAGGACCGCGAGCCCGGCCGCCATGGCCTGGGCGTTCGACCCGAAGCTGGCCGAGTGGACGAGGACCCGGTCCATCGCCGAGTACACCTTCTTGAAGATCCAGTCCTTGCCGAGGGTGGCGCCGACCGGCACATAGCCGCCCGACAGCGCCTTCGCGACGCACACCAGGTCCGGCTCGACACCGTCCTCGTGCTGGTAGCCGTAGAAGGTGCCGGTCCGTCCGAGGCCGGTCTGGACCTCGTCGGCGATGAGCAGCGCCTTGTGCTTGTGGAGCAGCTCCTGGGCGGCGCGGAGGTATCCGGGCGGCGCCTCGTGCACGCCCTTGCCCTGGACGGGCTCGACGATCAGGGCGGCCACATCGCCCCGCTTCAGCTCCCGCTCCAGCGCGGCCGGGTCGCCCAGCTCGACGGCGGTGTCGGGCAGCAGCGGATCGAAGCCTTCGCGGAAGCAGCTCTCCCCGTTGACGGAGAGGGAGCCGGTGGTCAGGCCGTGGAAGGCGTGCGCGCAGTACAGGACGCGCGGTCTGCCGGTGGCGTACCGGGCGAACTTCAGCGCGGTCTCCACCGCCTCCGTACCGCTGTTGGAGAAGAACACCCGGTCCAGGTGCGGCGAGTACGTCAGCAGCTTCTCGGCGAGCAGCCCCGGCAGCGGCGGGCAGTCGAAGCGGGTGAGGTCGGCGAGTTCCGCGTCGAGGACGTCGTGGAGGGCCTTGCGTACGACGGGATGGTGCCGGCCCAGGCCCATGACGCCGAAGCCGCCGAGCATGTCGAGGTAGTCGTTGCCCTCGGTGTCCCAGAAGTAGGCACCCTCGGCGCGCTCGTAGGTCTTGTCGAAGCCGATCGTCCGGAGCATGCGCGGCAGCTGCGGATTGAGGTGGCGGGCGTGCAGGTCGTAGCCCTCGGCGCCCCGGTCGGCCAGGAGCGCCGCCAGATCGAACTTCTTGCTCATCCTTCGTTCTCCTTGCGTGCCAGCGCTCCGCTGATCCGTCCCGCGATCTCCACCGGGGTGAGCCCGATGTCGGCCAGCACCTCGCCGCGCTTGGCGTGTGCCAGGAACTGCTCCGGGATGCCGAAGGTCCGCAGGGGCACGTCGACCCCGGCGTCCCGCAGCGCCTGCCCCACCGCCCAGCCGGTGCCGCCGCTGCGGCAGTTGTCCTCGACGACGGCGACCAGCCGGTGCGTGTCCGCGAGCGGGGCGAGCCGCTCGTCGACGGGCTTGACCCAGCGGGGATCGACGACGGTGCAGCGGATGCCGCGCTCGGCGAGCAGCTCGGCCGCCCCGAGGCAGACGGGCGCCATGACGCCGACGGCCACCAGCAGCACGTCCGGCTCGTCCGCCCGGTGCAGGACGTCCATGCCTCCGATCCGCCCCACGGCCGGTACGGAGGGCCCCACCGCCTCCTTGGGGAAACGCAGCACGGTCGGCGCGTCACGCACGTCCACCGCCTCGCGCAGCTGGGCACGCAGCTGGTCGGCGTCGCGCGGCGCGGCGATCCGCAGCCCGGGCACGACCTGGAGCACCGACAGGTCCCACATGCCGTTGTGGGAAGGCCCGTCCACGCCGGTCACACCGGCCCGGTCGAGGACGAAGGTGACGCCGCACTGGTGCAGGGCCACGTCCATCAGCAGCTGGTCGAAGGCGCGGTTGAGGAAGGTGGCGTAGACGGCGACCACCGGGTGCAGGCCACCGGTCGCGAGTCCGGCCGCGCAGACGGCGGCGTGCTGCTCGGCGATGCCGACGTCCCACACCCGGTCGGGGAACCGCTGCGCGAACTTCGTCAGCCCGACCGGGTGCAGCATCGCGGCGGTGAGGGCGACGACATCCGGCCGCTCGGCGCCGATCTCGGCCATCGCGTCACCGAACACGGACGTCCAGGACGGGCCGGCCGCGGGCACGAGCGGCACGCAGGTCAGCGGGTCCATGGCGCCGACGGCGTGGAACCGGTCCGCCTCGTCCTCCAGGGCCGGCCCGTAGCCGTGGCCCTTCTGGGTCAGGCAGTGGACGAGGACGGGGCCGTGGAATCGCTTGGCGCGGCGCAGCGCCGATTCGACGGCGGCGATGTCGTGCCCGTCGATCGGGCCGACGTACTTCAGGCCGAGGTCCTCGAACATGCCCTGGGGGGCGATGAAGTCCTTGAAGCCCTTCTTGGCGCCGTGCAGCGACCCGTACAGCGGCGGTCCAATGACGGGCGTGTGCTGGAGGACCTCCTTGCCCCAGGCCAGGAAGCGTTCGTAGCCGTCGGTGGTGCGGAGGGTCGAGAGGTGGCCGGCGAGGCCGCCGATCGTCGGCGCGTAGGAGCGCTCGTTGTCGTTGACGACGATGATCAGGGGCCGGTCCTTGGCGGCGGCGATGTTGTTGAGCGCCTCCCACGCCATACCACCGGTGAGCGCGCCGTCGCCGATCACGGCGACCACGTGCTCGGCCCCTCCGCGCAGGTCGCGGGCCTTGGCCAGCCCGTCGGCCCAGCCCAGCGCGGTGGAGGCGTGGGAGTTCTCGATGATGTCGTGCTCGGACTCGTCTCGGGAGGGATAGCCGGACAGGCCGCCCTTGCCGCGCAGCTTGGAGAAGTCCTGCCGGCCGGTGAGCAGCTTGTGTACGTAGCTCTGGTGGCCGGTGTCCCACAGGACGCGGTCGACGGGTGAGTCGAAGACCCGGTGCAGGGCGATGGTGAGCTCCACGACGCCCAGGTTGGGTCCGAGGTGGCCTCCGGTCCGTGCGACGGCGCGGACCAGGAACTCGCGGATCTCGTCGGCCAGTTCGCCGAGCAGCGCGCTGTCCAGCGCCTTGAGGTCGCGCGGCCCCCGGATGGTCTCGAGAATCGTCACGCTCGGGCCCCTCTCTTCTGCGGTCAGCTGACAGTGACAGCGGGTTCGCCGGACATGACGCCGTCCTTCTCCATCTGCTCGGCGATCTTCATCGCCTCTTCGATCAGCGTCTCCACGATCTTCGACTCGGGCACGGTCTTGATGACCTCACCCTTGACGAAGATCTGCCCCTTTCCATTGCCCGAGGCGACACCGAGGTCGGCTTCACGGGCCTCCCCGGGACCGTTGACGACACAGCCCATCACCGCGACCCGCAGCGGCACCTCCAGACCGTCCAGACCCGCACTGACCTGATCGGCCAGCTTGTACACATCGACCTGGGCACGGCCGCAGGAGGGGCAGGAAACGATCTCCAGACGCCGCTGACGGAGGTTGAGCGACTCCAGGATCTGGATGCCGACCTTGACCTCCTCCGCCGGCGGGGCCGACAGGGAAACCCGGATCGTGTCACCGATGCCCTCGGACAGCAGCGCGCCGAAGGCCACGGCCGACTTGATGGTCCCCTGGAACGCCGGACCCGCCTCGGTCACACCCAGGTGCAACGGGTAGTCGCACTGCGCGGCCAGCTGGCGGTACGCCGCGATCATGACCACCGGGTCGTTGTGCTTCACCGAGATCTTGATGTCCCGGAAACCGTGCTCCTCGAAGAGGGAGGCCTCCCACAGCGCGGACTCCACCAGCGCCTCGGGCGTGGCCCTGCCGTACTTCTCCAGCAGCCGCTTGTCCAAAGAACCCGCGTTGACGCCGATACGGATCGGCGTACCCGCATCCCCGGCAGCCTTGGCGATCTCC
>NZ_JBEPEL010000071.1:0-36160 GCF_040300825.1 Streptomyces sp. NPDC000229 | reverse complement strand
GACGGTGCTCAATCAGCTGCGTGAAGAGTTTCCCGAGGTCACGATCTCCAAGATCAGGTTCCTGGAGGCGGAGGGGCTCGTCGAGCCGCAGCGGACGGCGTCCGGCTACCGGAAGTTCAGCCCCCGCGATGTGGAGCGGCTGGCGCGCATCCTGCGGATGCAGCGGGATCATTACCTCCCGCTGAAGGTGATCCGGGAACACCTGGACGCCGTGGAGCGGGGCGAGCAGGTGGAGCTGCCGACTGCTCCGGGGGCGCAGCGCGAACCGCAGGACGGCGATCCGTGGGACGTGGCCGGGCAGGACCGCCCGACAGCTGCCCGGGTGGGCAGGGCGGAGCTCCTGGCGGCCGCGGGCGCCGGTGAGGAGGAGCTCGCCGAGTGGGAGGCGTACGGGCTCGTCGTCCAGGGTGTGGACGGCGGGTACGACGCCGAGGCGGTGACCGTCGCGAAACTTGTTGCGGATCTGGGGAGATTTGGTCTGGAACCGCGGCATTTGCGGGCGGTGAAAGCCGCAGCCGAGCGGGAGGCGGGGCTGGTCGAGCAGGTGGTCGCACCCCTGCGTCGGCACCGTAATCCGCAGACCAGGGCCCATGCCGAGGCGACCGCGAAGGAGCTGGCCGCACTGTCCGTGCGTCTGCACGCGGCACTGGTGCAGACGGCCCTCGGTGTCCGCTTGCCCTGATCTTGACAGAGCCCGACTATCCAAACCGGTCCGGCACGTCCTAGGGTTGCAATGTGAACGAGCTCGATGTTGTCGGTGTCCGGGTGGAAATGCCGTCCAACCAGCCGATCGTGCTCCTGCGTGAAGTGGGAGGCGACCGGTACCTCCCGATCTGGATCGGTCCGGGGGAGGCGACGGCGATCGCCTTCGCGCAGCAGGGCATGGCTCCCGCCCGGCCCCTCACTCATGACCTTTTCAAGGATGTGCTCGAGGCCGTGGGCCAGGAGCTGACCGAGGTCCGCATCACGGACCTGCGGGAAGGGGTCTTCTATGCGGAGCTGGTCTTCGCCAGCGGAGTCGAGGTGAGCGCCAGGCCCTCCGACGCCATAGCGCTGGCCTTGCGCACCGGAACCCCGATCTACGGGAGCGACGGCGTGCTCGACGACGCGGGCATCGCCATCCCGGACGAGCAGGAGGACGAGGTGGAGAAGTTCCGCGAGTTCCTCGACCAGATCTCGCCCGAGGACTTCGGCAGCAGCAGTCAGTGAGGCCGGTGCTCCGGTGTCGGGCCGTCCGTCCGCCGAAGGGGCGCTCTGCCGGATGAACCGTGCTGATTCCGTGCTGCGCGGTCCCTGCGCGCGATCGGCCGTCGGCCGTCCGGCGTCGCCCGTGCGGCGTCGGCTCCCGGGGGCAGTGAGGTGACGAGCTGCGGAGGCTCGCGCTTTCCGGCTCGCGTGAGCGCGCGGTGAGGGCTTTCAGCCCATTCGAGCACCCCTTCCCGGTTTCGGGATACGGGAAACCACTCTCAGGGTGATTATCACTCGGCGTGCCGAGTGTGGCGATCGTTGACGCACCCCTGGTGACTGCCTACCGTCGAGATGGCAGGTCAAGGACGGAGGGTCGGCGTGATGAGCAGCGGCGACGGTGCGACTGGGGGCCTCCCCGGACGAAGTCTGGGGAAGAGCGGGCCGTATCCGCTTCACGGGAGTGCGGCGGCCGACCAGGCTCACGCGAACGGGGTCGATCGGACGCCCGGTGGTGCGACCGACCGGCTCCAGCCGGGAGTGGCGGATGCGGGTGCCGTGGGCACGGGTGCCGGCCCGGTGCAGCGCCCCGCGGGTGATCCGGCCACCGACACGATCGGCTACCGGGGGCCCACCGCCTGCGCGGCGGCGGGAATCACCTACCGGCAGCTCGACTACTGGGCACGTACCGGGCTGGTCGAGCCGAGCGTACGGCCCGCGTACGGGTCGGGGACGCAGCGGCTCTACAGCTTTCGCGACGTGGTCGTCCTCAAGATCGTCAAACGCTTCCTGGACACGGGCGTGGCGCTGCAGAACATCCGCACGGCGGTCCAGCATCTGCGTGCGCGGGGCTTTCGCGACCTGGAGCGCATGACGCTCATGAGCGACGGCGCGACGGTCTACGAGTGCTCGTCGCCCGACGAGGTCGTCGATCTGCTCCAGGGCGGCCAGGGCGTTTTCGGGATCGCGGTGGGCGTGGTGTGGCGGGACGTCGAGGCGGCGCTCTCGCAGCTGCACGGGGAACGCGTCGACACCGGTGAGACGCTGGTCCGGCACAATCCGTCGGACGAGTTGGCACGCAGGCGGCGCGACCGGGCAGTCTGAGCCTCGCGTCCCGTATGTGTGTGCGGGCGATTGTCAGTGGCGTAGGGCAGCATCGGTGATGTGAGAGCCTCGCCGACGATCCTGCATCTGGACATGGATGCCTTCTTCGCCGCCGCCGAGCAGGCGGCGAAACCGAGTCTGCGCGGAAAGCCGGTGGTCGTCGGCGGGCTGGGGCCGCGAGGGGTGGTCGCCACCGCGTCGTACGAGGCCAGGCGTTTCGGGGTCCATTCGGCGATGCCGATGGCGCAGGCTCGGCGGCTGGCGCCGAACGCCGCGTATCTGGTGCCGCGCTTCTCCCTCTACCGTGCGGTGAGCGAGCAGGTCATGCGGCTGCTGCGGGAGCTGTCGCCCCTCGTCGAGCCGCTGAGCCTCGACGAGGCCTTCGTCGACCTGGAGGCAGGGGGCTCGGCCCATGACGCGGCCGGCGCGCGGGCGGCCGGCGAGCGGTTGCGCAGCGACATCCGCGCGGTCACCGGGCTCACCGGGTCAGTGGGCCTGGCAGGGTCCAAGATGCTCGCGAAGATCGCGTCGGAGGAGGCCAAGCCGGACGGGCTGGTGCTGATAGAGCCGGGGACGGAGCGGGAGCTGCTGGGCCCCAAGTCGGTGCGGATCCTGCCCGGGGTGGGGCCGGCCACCGGGGAACATCTGCGGCGGGCCGGTATGTCGACGGTGGCGGACCTGGCGGCGGCGGGCGAGGACGAGCTTGTACGGCTGCTGGGCAAGGCCCACGGCGAGTCGCTGCACCGGATGGCCATGGGGTACGACGACCGGCCCGTGGTGGCGGAGCGGGACGCCAAATCGGTGTCCGTGGAGGACACCTTCGACGTCGACCTGCACGACCGGGTGCGGGTGCGGTGGGAGGTGGAGCGGCTGGCCGAGCGGTGTGTGCAGCGGCTGCGGGGCGCGGGGCGGTCGGGACGGACGGTGGTGCTGAAGGTACGGAGGTACGACTTCTCTACGCTGACCCGGTCCGAGACGCTGCGAGGCCCGACGGACGACCCGGTGGTGGTGCGGGAGGCGGCGGCGCGGCTGCTGGAGGGGGTGGACACCACGGGTGGCGTGCGGCTGCTGGGCGTGGGCGTGACGGGGCTCGCGGACTACACGCAGGAGGACCTTTTCGCCCAGGCAGCGGCGGAGCGGGCGGAGGGGGAAGCGTCGGCTTCGGAACGGGTGGAGGCGGTGGGGGCGGTCGGAGCCGTCGCGGCTGACCCGGCCGGTACCACGCGGGGCGCCGGTTCGGTGGGAGTGGGGGATGCGGCCGATCGGGGCGGGGCGGGCGGCTCCGTTCCCGGGGAGTCCGGTGCCCTGGGCGGACAGGGTGTGCCGGTGGGGTCCCCGGCGGTGGACGCGCGGGCCTGGGCGGGTGGCCCGGCGGGGGCGCCGTCCCGACCAGGCGGCGGTGCGGCTGAACCGGCGGCCGGTGAGTCGGCGGGGCGGCCCGTGGCGGCTTCTCCCGGTGGGCGTGGCCATGCCGGCCTTCGACCGGATGGCGGCCAGCCAGGGGCGGGCGGGGACGCCAGGGCTGATGGGCCTCGTGGGGTCGATGTGGCGGCTGGGGGTGGGGTGGGTGAGCCAATGGAGCCGGACGCCCGGGAGGGGGCTTCCTCGGAGGGGGAGGGGCGACGCGGTGGCCGGGCCGGGGGGAAGACGGGGGCGGGTGCCGGTGAGGCCGGTGCAGCGGCTGGGCCCGCGGGCGCCGGTGGCGGGGGCGGACCGGTGGGGCACGGGAGCCGTGAGGCGGTGGTGCGTGAGCGTGCGGCCGCTGGGCCGGGCAGTGCAGGGCCGTCTGATGCTGGTGGTGCCGGTGGTGCTGGGGTGCCTGGTACCGGCGGGAGCGGTGGCCCTGGCGGCGCGGGGATGCCTGGTCCCGGTGGTGCCGAGCCCGGTGGTGCTGGGGAGCCGCGGCGGTGGGTGGCCGGGGAGGATGTGCGGCACGCCGAGTACGGGGCCGGGTGGGTGCAGGGCAGTGGGCTGGGGCGGGTGACCGTGCGGTTCGAGGAACCGGGGTCGCCGCCCGGGCGGGTGCGGACGTTCTGGGCCGACGATCCGGACCTGGAGCCGTCGGATCCGCTGCCTCTCGTGCCGGGTCAGTCGTCCTGGCCGGCGAGCTTGCCGAAGTCGCGGTCCGTGGAGGGAGGGGGCGGCAGCGCCAGGCCGTAGTGGTGGTAGAGCTGGAGTTCCTGCTCGGGGGAGAGGTGGCGGCCGACGCCGAAGTCGGGCGCGTCCTTGATCAGGGAGCGGTCGTACGGGATGTGCAGGCCGTCGTCCGCGAGGTCGCTGGGCTCCAGGGGGACGAAGGCGTCACGGCTGAACATGCCCGTGCGTACGGCGGCCCACTCCGGGGAGCCCGTCGCGTCGTCCAGGTACACCTCGTCGATGGTGCCGATCTTGCGGCCGTTGCGGTCGAAGGCCTTGCGGCCGATCAGGCTGCGCGGATCGATATCGGTCTGCACGGTCCCTCCAACTGGTCGCAACCGCTCTGTAAACACTACGAAAGTGCACATCGGTGACGTCGGCCACTCGAGGGATCCTGTGGGGACCGCGCTGGTAGGCTTGCAAACGGCCGCTGACCCCGCGCGGGAGAGTCCTCCGGAGAAACCTTTCGGAGGCGCCGAAGGAGCAAATCCTCCCCGGAATCTCTCAGGCACCCGGTACCGCACGGATGAGGTCACTCTGGAAAGCAGGGCGGGCGTCGGACGGCATCCGCTCTCACCGACGGTGAAAGCCGGCCCGCCCCGTCGTGGGGTGGTCCGGTGAAGCTCTCAGGTTGAGATGACAGAGGGGGAGGCCGTCCGGGCACCCGCGCCATGGTGCCCCTCGCAGGTCGTATCGACCAGGAGGCCTCCGCAATGACCGCCAACCGCATTCCGCTCTCCGTACTCGAACAGGGCATCCCGTTCGAGCAGCGGCACATCGGGCCCGACGAAGAGGCCCGCGCCAAGATGCTCGCGCAGGTCGGCTACGGTTCGCTCGACGAGCTCACGGCTGCTGCGGTGCCGGATGTGATCAAGAGCGCCGAGGCGCTGGGGCTGCCCGACGCCCGCACCGAGGCCGAGGTCCTGGCCGAGCTGCGCTCGCTGGCCGAGCGCAACCAGGTGCTCGCTCCGATGATCGGCCTCGGCTACTACGGCACGTTCACGCCGCCGGTCATCCTGCGCAACGTCATGGAGAACCCCGCCTGGTACACCGCGTACACGCCCTACCAGCCGGAGATCTCGCAGGGCCGCCTGGAGGCGCTGCTCAACTTCCAGACCATGGTCGCCGACCTGACCGGGCTGCCCACCTCCGGCGCCTCGCTGCTCGACGAGGGCACCGCCGCCGCCGAGGCCATGTCGCTGGCCCGCCGTGTCGGCAAGGTCAAGGACGGTGTCTTCCTGGTCGACGCCGACGCCCTGCCGCAGACCATCGCCGTCATCGAGACCCGCGCGGAGCCGACCGGTGTCGAGGTCGTCGTCGCCGACCTGAGCGAGGGCATCCCGGCCGAGGTCGCCGAGCGTGGCGTGTTCGGTGTGCTGCTCCAGTACCCCGGCGCCTCCGGTGCCGTACGCGACATCAAGGCCGTCATCGAGCAGGCGCACGAGCTCGGCGCGATCGTCACCGTCGCCGCCGACCTGCTGGCGCTGACCCTGCTCACCTCTCCCGGTGAGCTGGGCGCGGACATCGCCGTGGGCACCACCCAGCGGTTCGGTGTGCCGATGGGCTTCGGTGGTCCGCACGCCGGCTACATGGCCGTCCGCGACAAGTTCGCCCGCAGCCTGCCGGGCCGGCTCGTCGGCGTCTCCGTCGACGCGGACGGCAACAAGGCGTACCGGCTGGCGCTGCAGACCCGCGAGCAGCACATCCGCCGCGAGAAGGCCACCAGCAACATCTGTACCGCGCAGGTGCTGCTCGCCGTCATGGCCGGCATGTACGCCGTCTACCACGGCCCCGAGGGGCTCAAGCAGATCGCGCAGCGCGTCCACCGGTACGCCGTCGTGCTCGCCGAGGGGCTGCGTGCGGGTGGTGTGGACGTCGTGCACGGCACCTTCTTCGACACCGTGACCGTCCGGGTTCCCGGCAAGGCCGCCGAGGCCGTCGCCGCCGCCCGCGAGAACGGGGTCAACCTCCGCCTCGTCGACGCCGACCACGTCTCCGCCGCCTGCGACGAGACCACCGGCCGGGCCCAGATCGCCGCCGTGTGGGAGGCCTTCGGCGTGAGCGGCGACATCGAGGCGCTGGACGCCGCCACGGCCGACGTACTGCCCGAGGCGATGCTGCGCTCCGACGCGTACCTCACCCACCCCGTCTTCCACGCGCACCGCTCCGAGACGTCGATGCTGCGCTACCTGCGCAAGCTCGCCGACCGCGACTACGCGCTGGACCGCGGCATGATCCCGCTCGGCTCCTGCACGATGAAGCTGAACGCGACCACCGAGATGGAGCCGGTGACCTGGCCGGAGTTCGCGCAGATCCACCCCTTCGCGCCGGTCGACCAGGCGCAGGGCTACCTGACCCTGATCCGTGAGCTGGAGGAGCGCCTCGCCGAGGTCACCGGCTACGACAAGGTCTCCATCCAGCCCAACGCCGGTTCGCAGGGCGAGCTGGCCGGTCTGCTCGCCGTCCGCGCGTACCACCGCGCCAACGGCGATACCCAGCGCACGGTGTGCCTGATCCCCTCCTCCGC
Source organism: Streptomyces sp. NPDC000229 (assembly GCF_040300825.1). Lineage (NCBI taxonomy): Bacteria > Bacillati > Actinomycetota > Actinomycetes > Kitasatosporales > Streptomycetaceae > Streptomyces > Streptomyces sp. NPDC000229. The sequence goes on along the minus strand of NZ_JBEPEL010000071.1, from coordinate 29,208 downwards.
GCACGGCACCAACGCCGCGAGCGCCGTGATGGCCGGCATGAAGGTCGTGGTCGTCAAGACCGCCGACGACGGCGAGATCGACGTCGAGGACCTGCGGGCCAAGATCGAGCAGTACCGCGACGAGCTGTCCGTCCTGATGATCACCTACCCGTCCACGCACGGCGTGTTCGAGGAGCACGTCGCGGACATCTGCGCCCAGGTCCACGAGGCCGGCGGCCAGGTGTACGTCGACGGCGCCAACCTCAACGCGCTGGTGGGGCTGGCGAAGCCGGGTGAGTTCGGTGGCGACGTCTCGCACCTGAACCTGCACAAGACCTTCTGCATCCCGCACGGCGGCGGCGGCCCCGGTGTCGGCCCGGTCGGCGTCCGTGAGCACCTCGCCCCGTACCTGCCCAACCACCCGCTCCAGCCGAGCGCCGGCCCCGACACGGGCGTCGGCCCGATCTCGGCCGCCCCGTGGGGCTCGGCCGGCATCCTGCCGATCTCCTGGGCGTACGTACGGCTCATGGGCGGCGAGGGACTCAAGCGCGCGACCCAGGTCGCCGTCCTCGCGGCCAACTACATCGCCAAGCGCCTGGAGCCGCACTACCCGGTGCTCTACACCGGCCCGGCCGGGCTCGTCGCCCACGAGTGCATCGTGGACCTGCGCCCGATCTCCAAGGCGACCGGCGTCAGCGTCGACGACATCGCCAAGAGGCTGATCGACTACGGCTTCCACGCCCCGACCATGTCGTTCCCGGTGGCCGGCACGCTGATGATCGAGCCGACCGAGAGCGAGGACCTGACCGAGCTCGACCGGTTCTGCGACACGATGATCGCGATCCGTGCGGAGATCGAGAAGGTCGCGTCGGGTGAGTGGCCCGCGGACGACAACCCGCTGCGCAACGCCCCGCACACCGCGGCCGCGCTGGGAGCTGAGTGGACGCACGCGTACAGCCGGGAGGAGGCGGTCTTCCCGGCCGGCGTCTCGGCCTCGGACAAGTACTGGCCGCCGGTGCGCCGCATCGACGGGGCGTTCGGCGACCGCAACCTGGTCTGCTCCTGCCCGCCGCTGGACGAGTATGACAACTGACGGGCGTGAAGAGGGCCGGTACGGAGATCATCTCCGTACCGGCCCTCTTCCGTGCGGTTGTGTGCGGTGCCTCAGGCGGCCGTGACGACCTTCGAGGCGCTCAGCGGCCGGTGCGGCGCGATGATCTGGCCGTCCGGCAGCAGTTCACCGGTGTCCTCGAAGAGCAGGACGCCGTTGCACAGCAGGCTCCAGCCCTGTTCCGGGTGGTGAGCCACCAGGCGGGCCGCCTCCCTGTCGGCGGAGTCGGCGGTCGGGCAGGCTGGCTGGTGCTGGCACATGGGTCGGTTCTTTCGCTGCGGTGTGGTGTGTGTCCTGCGGCTCGATGCGGTGTTCATGGCCGCCCCCCGTTTGTCTGTCGGTCCGTTCCCAGTGTTGCCCCACGGGCGTCAATCCGCAGGGATTTCGCGGCAGCGCTTCCTACTGCTTAATGACGTGTCACCCGCACGGATGGTTCAGCTCAACCACACTGTCCCTTCGGGTGGTTCGTGATGGCCTGACCGGGCTAGTCCGAACGGACCGGGGAGTCATCACGCCGTTGACTCCAGCAGGGGTGGCGGCACCAGTCGCAGCGTCAGCACCGGCAGCAGGTCGGCCACCCGGTACGGCATGTGCGGGGCGATCCCCGGGGGCGCGGGGGCCAGCGGGATCAGCAGGTCCGCCGGGGCCGGTGAGCCGGTGGCCGGGTCGGCCTCCGTGTCCCCGTGCAGCCACAGCGTCAGCATGTACAGCTCGGGCACGGACAGCAGGCGCGGCTGGTGGCGGGTCGCCATGGCCTCGGCCTGGCGGAGGGCACGCTCCGTCGACGCGAGGTAGGGGCCCTCGAAGAAGTGCGAGAAGGCCCAGCCGTCCTGGGTGAGGATGGTGTCCGCGGCGGCGACGGGGCGGTCGCCGCCGCGGATCAGGAACCGCCAGCCGGCCAGTCGGGTACGCGGTGCGCCGGCGGGTGTGACGACCGGGTCGCGGACGTCCAGTACATGGACGGGAAGCGGGAGTTCGGGGCTCAGCGGTCCCTGGACGGACCGGAGAGCGGGCGTGTGGGCCTCGCGGACGGCGGGGGAGCCGAGCGCCGCGAGGACACTGCGCAAGGCAGGCGCGGGGGCAGGGGAGACGTGGAGCGGCATGGTGGGTCGCCTCTCAGTCAAGAGACAGGGTGCTGCGGGAGAGGTGCGGACGGCAGTGTCAGCTTCGGGGTCAGAGGGTGCCGGAGGGGGCCGATGGGCCGTGGCCGGGCTCGACTCTCTGCCTCGTTCGCGGAGTTTATACGACACGTGTTCACGCAATGTTTCCGCTAGCCGACCGCGATATTACCGACAAGGCCGAATCAGGTCTTTAATTTGCGGTGTTTCTGTGGATTTCCCGCGACGGCGAGGCCGCTGCCTGCGCCGTTGCCCGGCGTGCGGTAGGCCGAATGGCGCCGCTGTTTCGGGCGGATCGGGGCGCCGCCTCACCCGCCGCGGCGGGGGTCGAGCGGCGGTAACTGCGCGCTGCCTCATGCCTCCGGAATGTGCCGGGCACAACAACGTATCCAGCCTACCGTCCAAGCCCTGTCCGTGTGGGCGTTACAGATCAGTCCGGCTGGGCATTATCGTCCGTGACGCGAGCGGACGATGCCGCGCGCCGCCCACTCGAGGAGGGACACTTCGATGGGGGAGAAGATCGCGGCAGGCGGCTTCGACCTGTCCGATCGGCAGAGGTACCGCAGGAAACTTCAGGAGTGCCTGACGGGACTGGAGCGACTCCTTGCCGACAAGAGGTTCGACCGGCCACGGAATCTCGTGGGCCTGGAGATCGAGCTGAATCTGGCGGGTGCCGACGGCATGCCGCGGATGATGAATGCCGAGGTGCTGGACCGCATCGCGAGCCGGGATTTCCAGACGGAACTCGGAATGTTCAACCTGGAAGTGAACATCGCCCCGCACCGGCTCGGCGGGCGCGTCTTCGATCAGCTCGCCGAGGAGCTCCGCACCGGTCTGGCATATGCGCACCGCAAGGCGCAGGAGGTCGATGCCGGCATTGTGATGATCGGCATTCTTCCGACACTCTCCCAGGACGATCTGGTCTCCGGGAACCTCTCCGACGTCGACCGTTACCGTCTGCTCAACGACGAGATAGTCGCCGCGCGGGGCGAGCACTTCACGCTCGACATCGAGGGCGTGGAACGGCTCAGCTGTACGGCGAGTTCCATCGTGCCCGAGGCGGCGTGCACCTCCGTGCAGCTGCACCTCCAGGTCACGCCCGAGCGCTTCGCCGACGTGTGGAACGCCGCGCAGGCCATCGCCGCCGTACAGATCGCCGTCGGCGCGAACGCGCCCTTCCTCTTCGGCCGGGAGCTGTGGCGCGAGTCCCGCCCGCCGCTGTTCACCCAGGCCACGGACACCCGCCCGCCCGAGCTCCAGGCACAGGGCGTGCGGCCGCGCACCTGGTTCGGGGAGCGGTGGGTCTCCTCGGCGTACGAGCTCTTCGAGGAGAACGTACGGTACTTCCCCGCGCTGCTGCCGATCTGCGACGACGAGGAGCCGCTGCGCGTCCTCGACGAGGGCGGAGTGCCGACCCTCCCGGAGCTCGCCCTGCACAACGGCACCGTCTACCGCTGGAACCGGCCGGTGTACGGGGTCGTGGACGGGGTGCCCCACCTGCGCGTGGAGAACCGGGTCCTGCCGGCCGGGCCGACCGTCGACGACGTCCTCGCCAACGCCGCCTTCTACTACGGCCTGGTCCGCGCGCTCGCCGAGGAGACCAGGCCCGTGTGGACGCGGCTGCCGTTCGAGGACGCCGCCGCGAACTTCGACGCCGCCTGCCGATACGGCATCGACGCCGAACTGCGCTGGCCGCGGCCGGGCCGGGCCGGCGGCGTCACCACGGTGCCGGCGGTGAAGCTGGTACGGGACGAACTGCTGCCGCTCGCGGCCGCGGGCCTCGACGCGTGGGGCGTGGAGCGCACGGACCGCAAGCGGTACCTCGGGATCATCGAGGAGCGGTGCAAGCGCCGGGTGAACGGCGCGTCGTGGCAGGTGGAAACGTTCCACCGGGCGCTGGAGGCCGGGCTGGGGCGGGAGGCGGCGCTGGCCGCCACCACCCGTCAGTACTGCCGGCTGATGCGGCAGGGGAACCCGGTGCACACCTGGCCGGTCGGCTTCCCGGGAGAGCCGTCGGCTCGGCTGGAGCGGTGAGGCCCGGGGCGGCCGGTGTGCCGCCCCGGCTGGGTTCCTGGTGAGATCGTCGGGCAAGCTGTGACGTCCCATGGCGGTCGACCCGAGGCAGGTGTGCGCGTACGTGGCAGGAACTCTTCCCGCGGAGACCGTGGGGCCCAGGACCCTGCGGTCCGAGACGTTGCTCGTGCTGGCCCTCTCCCTGGGGGCGAGCGGGGTCTCCGCGCTGATCAGCTTCGTCGGTTCGCTGACGAAACCGGGTGGGCTGAAGGACCAGGCGGCGACGCTCAACAGCTCCTACGCGCCGGGGCGGCCGTGGCTCGACCTGGCCTGGCAGCTGTTCGGGATCGCCACCGCGCTGGTGCCCGTCGCGCTCGTGGCGCACCTGCTGCTCAGGGAGGGCGCGGGGCTGCGGGCGATCGGTTTCGACCGTGGCCGGCCGTGGCCGGACCTGGGGCGTGGGGCGCTGATCGCGGCCGGTATCGGCAGCGCGGGGCTCGCCTTCTACCTGGCGGCGCGGGCGGCGGGGGCGAACCTGACGGTGGTGCCCGAGGCGCTGCCCGAGGTGTGGTGGAAGTACCCGGTGCTGATCCTGTCGGCGGTGCAGAACTCCGTGCTGGAGGAGGTCATCGTCGTCGGCTACCTCTTGCGCAGGCTGGACCAACTGGGGTGGAGCCCCATGGCGGCGCTGGTGACCAGCTCGGTGCTGCGCGGCTCCTACCACCTGTACCAGGGCATCGGCGGGTTCATCGGCAACATGGTGATGGGCGTGGTCTTCGTGCTGCTCTACCGGCGGTGGGGGCGGGTGGGGCCGCTGGTCGTGGCGCACGCGCTGCTCGACATCGTGGCGTTCGTCGGGTACGCGCTGCTGGCGGGCCGGGTGGGGTGGTTGCCCACGGCCTGAGGCGAGGTCCGGAGGACGAAGGGGCGTACGGAGGGTTCCGTACGCCCCTTGGTTGTTCCGTCGGTGGCGGGCCGGCAATCGGTGTCAGGCCAGCAGGTCGCCCTCGATGACCGTCACCGCGTTCCCGGTCAGCAGTGTCCGCTCACCGCGCAGCGTCGTCCGCACCAGCCCGGTGCGGGCGCCGCCCTGGAAGCCGGTCAGCTCGTCGCGGCCGAGGCGGGCCGACCAGAAGGGCGCGAGGGCGGTGTGCGCGCTGCCGGTGACCGGATCCTCGTCGATGCCGAGGGCCGGGAAGAAGCAGCGGGAGACGAAGTCGTACCCCCGCCCCGGGTCCTCGGCGGCGGCAGTCGTGATGACGCCCCGGTCCGACATGGTCGCCAGCGCGGCGAAGTCCGGTGCGAGGGATCGTACGGACCGCTCGTCCCTCAACTCGACCAGCAGGTCGCCAATGTGCGCGGCGGTGTCGTGGACGGCGACGACGTCGGCGCCGAGTGCCTTGGCGAGCCCGTCCGGGGCCGGGACGGGCGTCAGCGTGGAGGTCGGGAAGTCCAGCGTGAGGGAGCCGTCCTCGGCCGCGGTGGCGGAGAGGACGCCGCACCGCGCGGTGAAGCGGACCGTGCCGCTCGCGCGGCCGGTGGTGTGCAGGACGTGAGCCGTGGCGAGCGTGGCGTGGCCGCACATGTCGACCTCGGCGACGGGGGTGAGCCAGCGCAACGCCCAGTCGGCCTCGCCGCCAGGGGGCAGCGGGTGGGCGAAGGCCGTTTCGGAGAGGTTGACCTCCGCGGCGACCTTCTGGAGCCAGTGGTCGTCCGGGAAGGCGTCCAGGAGGACGACCCCCGCCGGGTTGCCGGAGAAGGGGCGGTCGGTGAAGGCGTCGACGATTCGGATCCGCATGCAGCCGACCGTAGGGGCGGGGGCGCCTCCCGGGCCAAGGCCAATTCGGCGCGGGTGGCCCGGGCGGCGTCGAAGTGATTGCCCAACGAACTGTTCCGATATATCGTTGAAGCATCGCGACAGATCAACGATGGAAGGAGCGTACGAGATGCGTGCGCATGGGAACTGCGGACCCGGCCATCGCGGCTGGGGCGGCGAGCGTCAGGGCGACTTCGAAGGGCGCCGAGGTGCCTTCGGGCCGTTCGGCCCGGGATTCGGGTCCGGCCCGTTCGCCGGGGGCCCCTTCGGGGGAGGGCCCTTCGGCGGCGGGCGCGGACGAGGCGGTGGCCGGGGAAGGGCGAGGCGCGGTGATGTGCGTGCCTCGATCCTCGCGCTGCTGAAGGACCGTCCGATGCACGGCTACGAGATGATCCAGGAGATCGCCGAGCGCAGCGGCGGGGCCTGGCGGCCCAGCCCCGGCTCGGTCTACCCGACCCTTCAGCTCCTGGAGGACGAGGACCTGATCGCCAGCCGGAGCGAGGGCGGCAAGAAGCTGTTCACGCTCACGGACACCGGGCGCGCCGAAGCCGAGTCGGGGCCGGACGCCCCCTGGGAAGAGGCGGGGCGCGGCGTGGACTGGGAGGCGATGCACGAGATCCGCCAGGCCGGGTTCGGGCTGCTCGAGGCATTCGGGCAGGTCTGGAAGACCGGGGACGCGGAGCAGCGGCAGAAGGCGCTGACCGTCATCAACGACGCCCGCAAGAAGCTCTACCTGATCCTGGCCGACGAGCACTGAGCCGGCGGCGGCGCCGGGAGCGCCGAGGGCCCCGTGGTGTGCGCCGCGGGGCCCTGCCGCGGTGCTCGGGGTGTCCGGTGTGGGGTTTTGTCGTGGGGCCCGTGGTGTCCGTCGGGTGCTCGCGGTTTCTGCGGCGCCTTCCGGGGCTTCCCGGGTTACGTCCCCAGGTCGTACGGGCAGTTCACCGGAGCCGCCGTCCTTGCCGGCCGGTGCCGCGATGTGTGGGTAACGGTGCGCGGATGGTGGCCGTGCCGTCGCGAACATTCGATACTGATGGGCCGTCAGTTCCACTGCCGGGGCTCCACCGCTCTCATCCGTAAGGAGGAGGAACCGGTCACTCGTGCCCTCCTTCTGTGGGATGCGCGAATGCTCCCAGCCGGGGATGTTCCGGCTTCCCGCTGCTGATGGGGTGGGAAGGTGCAAAGCCCTACCCCGCGGGTGCCTCGGCAACTGCCCGCCGAAAGCCGTGCGGAGATCGAGACCAGGCTCACCGTCGAACTGGCCGCCGTCGTCGCCGGTGCGCGGCGCAGGGCGCTGCGGGACGGTGACCGGCAGATCGACACGGCCCACCTCCTGCACTCGCTGCTCGAATCCGACCCCGGTGTCAGGGCCGCCTTCGACGGCCCTCAGGTGGCGCGCGTGCTCGGCTACCTGGTGCAGCGAAGCATCGGGTACGGGCTGCGCTGGCAAGGTGCGACCGAGCACACCGGTGCCGTACCCCTGCTCCCGGAGGCGGACGTACCGGGGTGGTCGCCCGCCGCCGTCGCCGCGATGGAGGGCGCCCTGGAGCGGGCCGGACGGCGGGGTGACCCGCGAGCGAGGGGGCTCGACCTGCTCGCCGGGCTGGCCGCCGACCATGCGTGCCGGGCCGTCGAGGTACTGACCCGGGCCGGGGTCGACGCGGCGTCGCTGGCCGCCCGGATCGGTGAGCCGTCTCAACAGGTGTAACGACCTTCACGCTCCTGACGCTCTGCTGCCATGATGTCCCGATGCACGCGTCTCAGGGGAGAAGCGCCGGCCTGGGACTCGCCCTGGCCTCGGCGTTCGCATTCGGTGGATCAGGTGTCGCGGCCAAGCCGCTGATCGAGGCAGGGCTCGACCCGCTGCACGTGGTGTGGCTACGGGTGACCGGTGCCGCACTCGTCATGCTGCCCGTGGCCTGGCGTCACCGCGACCTCCTGCGCCGCAAGCCCGCCCTGCTCGCCGGCTTCGGGCTGCTCGCGGTCGCGGGCGTGCAGGCCTGCTACTTCGCGGCCATCTCCCGTATCCCCGTCGGGGTCGCGCTCCTCATCGAGTACCTCGCCCCGGCGCTGGTGCTCGGCTGGGTTCGCTTCGTACAGCGCAGGCCGGTGACGCGGGCCGCGGCCCTCGGGGTGATCCTCGCCGTCGGCGGACTCGCGTGCGTGGTGGAGGTGTGGTCGGGGCTGAGCTTCGACCTCCTCGGGCTCGTGCTCGCACTGGGTGCCGCCTGTTGCCAGGTCGGCTACTTCGTCCTCTCCGACCAGGGCAGTGACGAGGCGGAACCGGCCGACCCGCTCGGTGTCATCGCGTACGGTCTGCTCTTCGGCTCGGTCTTCGTCACCGTCGTCGCCCGCCCGTGGGGCATGGACTGGTCCGTCCTGGGCGAGACCGCCGACATGGGCGGGACCACCATTCCGGCGTGGCTGCTGCTCGGGTGGATCGTGCTGATCGCCACTGTCCTCGCGTACGTCACCGGTGTCACCTCGGTGCGGCGGCTCTCGCCTCAGGTGGCGGGTGTGGTCGCCTGCCTGGAGGCGGTCATCGCGACCGTGCTGGCTTGGGTGCTGCTCAAGGAGCACCTCTCGGCGGCGCAGATCCTGGGCGGAGCGGTGGTGCTCGTGGGCGCCTTCATCGCCCAGTCGTCCACGCCGAAGGCGCCGTCCGGACCGGTGACCGGGTCGGACCGGATGAACCCGGAAGACGAGTTGTCGGCCCAACGCGCCGCCACGTAAGGTGACGATCATGCATTCGACCGTACTTCCGCCGCCTGCCGCGTAACGCGGGCGGCACCTCCCCCTCCTGACGGGGACCGACTCGGGCTCGGTCGCGCCGACGCGCGCCAGTACCCGGGTGGTTCGCCGCTGCCCGCGTGCGGAGTCGAGCGGCCAACCATCTGTCTGTCTTCGTACGGAGAAGTCACGTGTCGAATGCCTCTGTTGTGCCCGGTTTGTCCGTAGGGCGCAGTCTCTTCTACCTGATCGTCGCCGGGGTCGCCTGGGGCACCGCCGGGGCGGCCGCCTCGCTGGTGTTCCTCGTCAGCGACCTCGGTCCACTGGCCCTGTCGTTCTGGCGCTGCGCCGGTGGCCTCGTGCTGCTGCTCGGTGCCCTCGCGGTACGCCGCCGCCGTGCCCCGAGGGCGGCCGAGTCCCGTCGGCGGCGGTTGCTGCGCATCCTCGGTACGGGGGCCGGGCTCACCGTCTTCCAGAGCGCCTACTTCGCCGCCGTCGAGGTGACCGGCCTCGCGGTCGGCACGGTCGTCACCCTGGGCGCCGGGCCCGTGCTCATCGCGCTCGGCGCGCGGCTGACCCTGGGGGAGCGGCTCGGGCGCGGCGGAGTCGTCGCCGTCACGGGCGCGCTGGCCGGTCTCGCCGTACTGGTCCTCGGCAGTGGGGGCGTCGCCGTGCGGCCCGCCGGTGTGGCGCTCGCGGTGCTGTCCGCCGCCGGATACGCCATGGTCACCCTGCTGACGCGCCGGCTCGGACGCGACGGTGGCGGCGCCGACGCGCTGGCCACCAGCACCTGGGCCTTCGCGGTCGGCGCCGTGGGGCTGCTGCCGATGGCGGCGGCCGAGGGCCTCGTCCCGCACACCGCGGAACTCGCGAAGGTGGTGGGGCTGCTGGCGTACGTGGCGGCCGTGCCGACCGCGCTGGCGTACGCGCTGTACTTCGCGGGCGCGGCCGCCGTGCGCGCCGCGACCGTCTCCGTGGTCATGCTCCTGGAGCCGGTGAGCGCGGCCGTCATCGCGGTCACGGTGCTCGGTGAGCGGCTGACCGGGGCGACGGTGGGCGGGACGCTGCTCCTGCTCGGCGCCGTCGCCGGGCTGGCGGTCGCGGAGGCGCGGGGCGCGGTCGGCAGGCGGCGGGTGGAGGCGCCGGCCTGATCGGTGTGGTGTGGCGTGGGGGCGTGCACCGGGATGGGAGCCCCCTCGCCTCCGACCTCCGCGGGGGCGCCCCCCGCCCCGGCCGGATCCCGTCCGCGACTTGCTCAGAGCTTGGCGAGGTAGTCCGGCAGGGGGATCGCCGGGCCCAGGTCGGAGGCCGGGACGGGGACGCCGTAGGCGGTTCGGAGCGGGACGACGCCCGCCCAGTGCGGGAGCGTGAGGTCCTCCGGGTCGTCGTTGGGGCCGCCGGTGCGGAGCTTGGCCGACACCTCCTCCAGGTCCAGGCGGAGAACGGCCGTCGCGGCGAGCTCCTTGGCGTCGGCCGGGCGGGAGTCGGTGGAGCGGCCGGGGACGACATGGTCGACAAGGGCGTCGAGCGCCGTGCGCTTCTCCTCCGGGTCGGTGACCTGGTGGGCGATGCCGTGCACGACGACCGAGCGGTAGTTGAGCGAGTGGTGGAAGGCGGAACGGGCCAGCACCAACCCGTCGACGTGGGTGACCGTCAGACAGACCGCAAGGCCCGGGTCGGCCCCGCCGGCCATGCGCAGCGGGCGTGAACCGGTGGAGCCGTGCACATAAAGGCGCTCGCCGACGCGGCCGTACAGCGTGGGCAGGACGACCGGCGCGCCGTCGCGGACGAAACCGAGGTGGCAGACGTACGCCTCGTCGAGTATCGCGTGCACCAGCTCGCGGTCGTACGAGGCGCGGTCCCGGGAGCGGGTGGGGACGGTGCGGTCGGTGGGCTCGTAGCGCGTCGCTGACATTGCGGTCTCCATTGCACTAGTGCATAATGCTGTTTGTGCTAGGAGAGTACCGGATTGCAGGGCGTCGCGCATCGGAGATCGCCGCGAGCGTGGAGGTGGGTGTCGGCTCGGGCGAGCTGGCGCCGGGCCAACTCCTGCCACCCATGCGGGAGTTGGCCGCTCGATTGGGGGTCAACCCCAATACGGTCGCGGCCGCGTACCGCACCTTGCGTGAGCGCGGGGTGATCGAGACGGCCGGACGGCGGGGCAGCCGGGTGCGGTCCCGGCCGGCCACCACCGCGCGGGGGTCCCTCCGGATCGACGCGCCGGAGGGCGTACGGGACGTGGGGCAGGGCAATCCGGACCCGGCCCTGCTGCCGCCGCTCGGCGAGGCGCTGGCGGCCGCCGCCCGCCGCGACGCCGAGGAGCCCGGGCTGTACGGGCAGGCGCCGGTGGACGAGGACTTCGCACGGCTCGCCCGGGCGGCGCTGGACGCCGACGGGGTTCCGGACGGGCCGATCGCCGTCACGTCCGGCTCGCTGGACGCAATCGAACGCGTGCTCGCCGCCCATCTGCGGCCGGGTGACGCCGTGGCGGTCGAGGACCCCGGCTGGGGTGCCCTCCTCGATCTCGTACCGGCGCTCGGGCTGAAGCCGGTGCCGGTCGCCCTCGACGACGACGGGCCGCTGCCCGGCGAGGTGGAGCGGGCGCTCCGCGACACCGGGGCACGGGCGCTGATCGTGACCGACCGGGCCCAGAACCCGACCGGTGCGGCGGTGGGCGCCGCCAGGGCGGAGGAGCTGCGGCGGGTGCTGGCCGCGCACCGGGGCGTGCTGGTGATCGAGGACGACCACGGGCACGGGTTCGTCGACGTACCGCTGCATCCGCTCGCGGGCGTCACGGACCACTGGGTTCTGGTGCGGTCGGTCGCCAAGGCGTACGGGCCCGATCTGCGCGTCGCCGCCCTGACCGGCGACCCGGTCACCGTCGACCGGGTGCTGGGGCGGCAGAACCTCGGGCCCGGCTGGGTGAGCCGCCTGTTGCAGCGTGCCGTGGTCCACCTGTGGGAGACCGGCGCGGTGGACCCGCGCGCGGTCGCGGCGGCGTACGCGGAGCGGCGCGACGCGCTGGTGGCGGCCCTGGCCCGGCGGCGTGTCGAGGCGCACGGGCGCAGCGGGATGAACGTGTGGGTGCCGGTCGCCGACGAGACCGGGGCGGTGGCCCGCCTGCTGCACGCGGGGTGGGCGGTGGCGCCCGGGGCCCGGTTCCGGATGGCTGCCGGACCGGGCGTACGGATCACCGTCTCGGGTCTGCCGTTGGCGGACCTGGAGCGGCTCGCCGACACGGTGGCGGCGGCGGTGGGTCCGGTGGAGGCGCGCAGTTACGGCTGACGTCCGGCCCCCGTCTTCGGGCGGCTCTGGGTGAGGGCGGCTCCGGCCAGCACGATCAGCGCCCCGACCGGGATGTTCCAGGTCAGTGCCTCGCCCAGGAGCGTGACGCCGGCGGCGGTGGCGATGACCGGGATGAAGTAGGTCACCATCTGGCCGGTCGTCGGGCCGACCTCGGCGACGATTCCGTACTGGATCAGCACCGCGAGGCCGGTGCCCAGCGCACCGAGCGCGACCACCGCGAGCAGCGGCACGACCGGGAACGTGGTCGGCCAGGTGGTGAACAGCGGGGTGACGACAGCCAGTTGGAGGGTGGCGAGGAACAGCTGCGCCCCGGTGAGGGAGAGGTGTGACTCGCTGCGGCCCGCGAGCGTACGGCGCACGTAGATCCAGCCGATGGGGTAGCTGAGGGAGGCCAGCAGCGCCATCGCGGTGCCCGTGGCGTCCAGCCCGGAGAAGCCCTGCCAGGCCCCGAGCACGGTCAGGACGCCGATGAAGCCGATGCCCAGGCCCGCGACCCGGCGGCGCGTCGGGCGGTCCTCGGACAGGGCGACCAGGGACAGGGCCATGCCCCACAGCGGGGAGGTGGCGTTGCAGATGCCGGCCAGGGTCGAGGGGATGGTGAGCTCGGCGTACGCGAAGAGGGAGAACGGCAGGGCGTTGAGGAAGAACGCCGCCACCGCCAGATGGCCCCATGTGCGGGCGCCGCGCGGCAGCTTCACGCGCTTCACGGCCATGGCGACGGCGAGCACCGCCGTGCCGAACAGCAAGCGCCCGAGGGTCACCTGGAACGGGGCGTACGCCTGCGTGCCCACCTTGATGAGCAGAAAGCTGAAGCCCCAGACGAGGGAGAGCAGCGCGAAACGGACGCGCCAGTCGAGGGCGGGGCGGGGCGCGGGCGGTGGGGCGGAAGTCGTGGACGCCGCGGTCGCGGATGCCGTGGGCAGCGAGCGGTGGGAACGTGCGGTGGCGGTGCTCATGGCGAACACGATGGCCGCTGCGACGTCGTAGGACAAGCGAGATTTTCTGGGAGTCTTCACTTAGCATTGCTTACATGTTGAACCTGGAGCGCCTGCGCACCCTCGACGCCCTCGCCCGCCATGGCTCGGTGAGCGGCGCGGCGGACGGGCTGCACGTGACCACCTCGGCGGTCTCGCAGCAACTCTCCAAGCTGGAACGGGAGGTCGGGCAGCAGCTCGTCGCGAAGAACGGGCGCGGTGTGCGGCTGACCGACGCGGGCCTGCTGCTCGCCGATCACGCGGCGCGGATCCTCTCCCAGGTGGAGCTCGCGCAGGCGGACATCGAGGCCCAGCGCGGCCAGGTGGTGGGCGAGGTGCGGCTGGCCGGGTTCCCGACGGCGGCGCGCGGGCTGTTCCCGGCGGCGATCCGCACGCTACGGCGGGACCACCCCGACCTGACCGTACGCACCAGCGAGCTGGAGCCCGAGCACGGCATACGCCAGGTGATGCGCGGCGACATGGACCTGGCGGTGGTGCTCGACTGGAGCAACAAGCGGCTGCCCGTCCCCGCCGGGCTCGCCAGGGCGGAGCTGCTGGACGACGCCGCGGACGTCGCACTGCCCGTGGACCACCCGCTCGCCGGGCGGGCGGAGCTGGACCTGGACGAACTCGCGGACGAGGACTGGGTGTCCTGGCCGGAGGGGGAGTTCTGTTACGAGTGGCTGATGTTCACCCTGCGCTCGAAGGGCATCGAACCGCGCATCGCACACCTGGCCGGTGAGCACCACACCCAACTGGCCCTCATCCAGGCGGGCCTCGGCGTGTGCGTCACGCCCCGGCTGGGGCGGGGGGTCGTGCCGGAGGGCGTCGTCCTCGTGCCTGTACGCCATAAGATGCGGCGCCACATCTACGCCGTGTGGCGCACGGACGCGGACCGGCGCCCGTCGATCAGGGCGGCGGTGGAGGCGCTGCGCGAGGTGGGGCGGTCGGTGGGCAGCTGATGGTGGCCGGGGGCTGGTGGCGGTAAGGGGCCGGTGGCGGTGGGAACCGGGTGGGCCGAAGGGCGGGGGTGGGCCGAAGGAGGGGCGGAGGCATTCCGGCGGGCCGGCGCGCGGTGGGTCGGTGGTCAGGGGGCGCCGGTCAGCTTGCGGAAGTCCCAGGAGGCGACCGCGTCCGGGGTCAGGCGCAGCCACGCGTGGCGGCCGTCGTGCGGCATCACGTCCAGGCCGAAGTTCTTGCGCGCGAACAGCCGCTCGGCCGCCTCCAGTTCAGGACACGGTTCTCCCCTACGGGGTGCCTCCCCGACGAAGACCGCCGTGCCGGACAGCTCCGCGCCCCGCAGCTCGCCGTACTCCTCCCCGTCGTCGACCACGACGGCGATCCGTGGATCGTGGAGGAGGTCCGCCCAGCGCCGGCTGCGGGTCAGGGAGTACAGCCACAGGGACGTCCCGTCCCAGGCGAACCAGAGGGCGCCGACATGGGGCCGGCCGTCGGGGGAGACGGTCGCCACCCGGCAGGTGCGCTGCTCGGTGAGGTACGCGTCGAGCTCGGGCTCCGACATCATGATGCGCCGGCCCCGGCGCTGGGTGACCGCCATGGACGCCTCGCTCTCTGATGGACTGTCAGAAAGCATGCGGTCTCTTCCCTCCACGCGCAATGGGGGCTACTCTCCCGCCGCATGCCGACGTCGCCGAGGTTCGAACAGCTTTGTGACCAGCTCGACCCCGCCGGTACCGTGCTGCTCACCGTCGAGTGCCAGCGCGGCGTCGTGGGCCCGGACAGCGCCCTGCCCGAACTCGCCGCCGAAGCACGCTCGTCGGGCGCCCTGCACCGGGTGGCCCGGCTGGTCGACGCCGCCCACGGGGCCTCCGTACAGGTCCTGCACGCGGTGGCGGAGCGGCGCCCCGACGGGCGGGGCGCGAACCGGAACGCGCGGCTGTTCCGGGCCGCCGAGCGGCTCCCCGTACAGCAGCACAGCGGGAGCGCTGCCGTCAGGATCGCCGAGCCCATCGAGGTGACCGACGAGGACATCGTCGTACGGCGGCTGCACGGCCTGTCCCCGATCGCGGGCACGGACGTCGACGCGCTGTTGCGCAACCTCGGCTGCCGGACCCTGGTCGTCACCGGCGTCTCCGCCAACGTCGCGATACCGAACGCCGTGTTCGACGCCGTGAACCTCGGCTATACGGCGGTGGTCCCGGCGGACGCCATCGCGGGAATCCCCTCCGAGTACACCCCCGCGATGGTCCGTCACACGCTCGCGCCGGTCGCGACGATCACCACGACCGACGAGGTGCTGGCCTGCTGGAAGCGCCCGCGACGCGTCGGCGTCACGCGAGCCTGATCGAGTCGCCCTCGACCGTGATCGGCGCGGCCGCGAGCGGAGTGGTGGCCGGGCCCGCCTTGACGCTGCCGTCCGTCGCGTCGAACTTGCTGCCGTGGCAAGGACAGTTGATGATCCCGTCGGCGACATCCTTCACGGCGCAGCCCGCGTGCGTGCACTTGGACGAGAAGGCCTTGAACTCGCCCGCCTTCGGCTGGGTCACCACGACGTCGCCGACGACCTTGCCGCCGCCCTCGGGGATGTCCGACGTCTTCGCCAGTACCTGGCCCCCGGCCCCGCCCTTGGTGGGGCTCCCGCCACCCGCCGGGGCATCGCCCACGGAGGCGGCCGGGGAGTCCGATCCTCCGCACGCGGTGAGCACGGCGGCCAGGCCGGCCCCGCTCGCCGCCGCGACGACGGTACGGCGCGCCACTGCCCTGCTGGTCCCCTGTGATCCGGTCATTGGGCCATCCCTTCCGTGGTGGTCAACCCGACGTCAACGCGTCGTGGGGGAGTACGGGAGCGCGGCCGGGGGCGTTCACATGCCCAAAGACCTTTTGAGGAACTCCACTTCGGCCAACAACTGGCTGCTCGCCACATCTTCCCGGGTGACCCTGTGTGTCGCACCGGGCAGCGGCAGGACACTGTGCGGCCGCCCGGCCGCCAGCAGCGCGGCAGAGAACCGCAGGGTGTGGGCCGCCACCACATTGTCGTCGCCGAACCCGTGCATCAGCAGCAACGGCCGTGACAGCAGGTGCGCGTGCGGTACGTGCGAGGACCGCTCATAGGCGTCCGGCTGGATGTCCGGGTGGCCGAGGAAGCGTTCCTCCCAGTGGGTGTCGTAGAGCCGCCGGTCGGTAGGCGCGGCGCCCGCGACGGCCGCGTGGAACACGTCCGGGCGGTGGAGTACGGCGCCGATCGCGAGGTAGCCGCCGTACGACCAGCCCCGGATGCCCACCCGCTCCAGGTCCAGGTCCGGATACCGCTCGGCCGCCGCCCGCACCGCGTCGACCTGGTCCGCCAGCGGAGCGGTCAGCCGGTCGCCGTGGATCGCGGTCTCCCACGCCCGGCCACGCCCCGGCGTTCCGCGCCCGTCGGTGATCAGCACCGCGAACCCCTGCTCGGCGAACCACTGGGCCACCGCGCCGTACCAGCCGCTCGCCCGCACGGCCAGCTGGAGACCGTGACCCGCGTACGGGCTCAGGAGCACGGGCAGCCGGCCCGACCCCGGCTCGTACCAGGACGGCAGGTGGAGGTGGCTGCGCAGCGCGCGTGGGCCCAGCGACAGCCGGACGGGCCGGGGCGTCACCAGGGGGGCCTCGGCGAGCACGGCGATGCTGCCCGCACGCTTCCCTCCGTGCAGGACGGTCACCGTCCGCCCGTCGGGTGTTCGGCTGTCCAGGACGATGGTGTCGCCGCCGACCGCGGCGGTGTGGACGCCGGGCTCCCGGCTGATGCGGCGGAACCCACCCTCCGGCTCGTACATCCACACGTGCGTCTCGGTGGGGTCCTCACTCGCGGTGAAGAACACCCGCTCGCCGACCGTGCCGAGGACGGCACGGACATGCAGGGTGGGCGGGCTCGGTACGTCGCCGGCCCTGAGGCCACGTACGTCGTCGCGTACGAGGGTCACGACCGGCGTGCCGGTGGCGGTACGGACCGGGACGCCCGGTGTGAGGTCCACCCAGGCGCGGTCGCGGCGGTGCGCCAGCGGGCGGGTCGCCCCCGTGTCCGGATCGATGGCCAGCAGCGCGGTCGACCGCTGGTCACGTGTCTGGACCTCGGCGAAGGGGCCCGACCCGTCCCAGCCGGCAGCCGTGACGTACTCGAGCCGGAGATCCGTCCACGCCCCCGGCGGATGGGCGGCCGGATCGGTCTCCGCCGGTGTCCGGACGGGTATCCGCTTCCCGTCCAGCCGCAGGAGGTGCAGTGACACCTCCGCGTTGGCCGCACCGGCCGCCGGGTAGCGGATGGCGCGCGGGGGCCGCGCCGGATCGGTGGGGTCGGCCAGGTACCACCGCGCCACGCGCGCGTGGTCCGTCCGCGCCACCAGAATGGCCTCCCCGTCCGGCGACCACCAATGGCCGCGCAGCCGCCCGACCGACTCGGCCGACACATGGTCCGACAGCCCATAGGTGACGTCCGGCCCCTCGGGCGCGGCCAGCAACCGGTCCTCGGCCCCGCCCTCGGTCCCGTCCTCGGCCCAGTCCCCGGTCCCGCCCCGGGTCCGGACCACGCGGACGGCGCCCTCCGTCACGTACGCGACCAGCGAACCGTCCGGCGACGGTCTCGGGTCCACGGCCGGTCCCGCCGTCGGGACCCGCCACGGGGCGCCGCCGTCGGTCCGCACCGCCCACAGCGCGCCGCCCAGCGCGAACACCGCTACGCGCGCGTGCCGGTCGACGGCGTATCCGACCACACCGGTCGACGTCACCTGTGCGCGCTCCCGACGCACCCGCTCGGCCACCGGGACGTCCTCCTCCCGGTCACCGCCCAGGGCCGAGGGGTCGGCGAGGAGCCGCTCCTCGCCGTCCTCGTACAGCCACAACCGCCCGACCGTGTCGGAGCCCGAACCGGTCCGTACGAACAGCACCCGGGAGCCGTCCGGGGAGACCGTGAACGCGCCCGGGACGCCCAGCGAGAAGCGGCGCGTACGGGCGAACTGGCGGGGGAACTCGGGGGTATGCACGGCCGTGGCTGTGGTCATGGGGAGATCATGACAGGCGCGCAATGCGGGGAGATGCTCTCCGAAGCCACAGCGACCCGCTGTGGCACGTCCGTACCTGCGGGCGGCGGCGAACGGACGGTCAGCCGCTCCAAGGAGCTGCCGTCCCGTGTCAGATCCCGCAGGTGAAGGAGGGGCTACCCCGACGAGGCGTCCCGGGACTGGTCCCGGACCTCGGGGCGTTGCCGGAAGCCGGCCGACTTGTAGGTGGCGACGGCGCCGACATTGGAGCTCGGCGTGCAGACGATCGCGCTCGACGAGCCCATCTCCCGGAGTGCGGCCGCCGCGGCGACGGCGATCGCCTTGCCGTAGCCCTGACGGCGATGTTCACGGTGCACACCCATCGGTTCGAGCAACCCGGGCCTGCCCGGACCGGCCGACCACACCGTGGCTGCCGCCACCGCGTCGCCCTGGTCGTCGTACGCGACCAGACACCGGGCGTCGGCGTACGGCAACCCGGCCGCCATCGCGTGCCAGCGCTCGTCCGTGAAAGTCGACCCGTCGAACGCTGACCGTTGCACCGCGGCAAACACATGGTCCTGCTCCGGCCCGACCGCCTCGATCCGCACGCCTGGGTCATTCACCGGCTCCGTGAGATCGCGGCGCAGCGGCGTCCACGGCTCGTCGGCTTTCCATCCGACCTCGGACAGCAGGTCTCGGACCAGTGCACCCATCGGCGCCTCGATGCTCACCTTTCCCTCGGGCAGCACGCCACGCTCCCGCCCGGACACGTCTTCGACCAACTGCTGCGCCAGCTCCTCCTCCTGCTGCGCGTCCGGCGCGATCGTCAGCCGCAACAGCCCGGGACCGTCCAGCAGCCCGACGGCGAGAATCCGTCCGTCCCGGCTCCACGTCCTGACCGCCGCGGCGGTCGCTTCGGCACCCAACCGCCAGAACCAGCCCAGGTCCCCCGGATGCAGTTGCATCGGCGCCCCGTCGTACTGCCACTCCCGCAGCACGCCCACGGCCTTGCCCAGCCCGTCGGTGCCCGGCTCGCCCAACACAATCGCCATACCCCAATCCCACACCACCTCATCGACACTCCGCAGCCGGTTTTCCACCGGGCCGGGCGTGGTGCGGTTCGCCGGCCCGGGAAACAGCCGGGCTTTCCGGGGTGTCACCCTGGAGCGATGCAACCAGTGACCCCCGCCACTGAGAACGACCTGCGGCAGCTGCTCAATGAGTGGGACCCGATCGGCGTCGCGGATGACGTGCCGGATGAGTACGACTGCATGCTCGCCCCTTTGCTCCAGCGGCTCCGTGGTGGTGCCGACCAGACGGAGATCGGTGAGTTCCTGCGGCGCGAACTGGAGGACCACTTCGGCCTTGACCCCATGGTGCTGCGGCCGGAGGGGATGGCTGCCCGGGTGATCGCCTGGTGGACGGCTGCCAACCCGGTCGATGACGCCGGCAGGGGGTAACCGCTCCCTCCAGGTGGTCCGATCGGTGGTCCTGGCGTGCGTCTTGACCGACGCGCGGTGGGCAGGGAGCGACCCGTTCCTGCCGGACCGGAGGCCGAAGCGCCGCGGCCGGCGGGGGGACCACCATGAGGGATCGGAGCCATCGTGCGGAAGTCGCGCCGCTGTTCGTCCGCGCCGGGCGGTGCGGCCTGGCGGTCGACGCCTCAAACGCCGGCCTCTGTACGGGCGCAGCCCGTGACGTCCGGGACGGGTTTCCGCCTGGCGGTGCGGTCGTCAGTGCCGCAGCTCGGCTCGTCGACCAGCCCTGACGATGTGTAGAGCTTGATGGTCTCGGCGATGAAGTGCCGGGTGTGGTCCGGGCTGAGGGCCTGGCTCTGCAAGTGGTCGTACATCATGCCGTACTGCTGTACGTCGGACGGCTTCTCCAGGTAGAGGTCGCTGGTGAACCTCTCCAGATACACCACTGCCTGGCGGCTGTCGGGGAATTGCAGGATGGAAAACTGTCCTGACAGGCCCGGGTGGGCGCCCGCCGTGTGGGGAAGGACCTGCACGGTGATGTGCGGCTCGGTGCTCAGCGTGTGCAGGTGCTCCAGCTGCTCGCGCATGATGTCCCGGCTCCCGACGACGCGCCGCAGGGCTGACTCGTCCAGGACGGCCCACAGACGCAGACGGCGGGCGGGGTCGTAGATCCGGTGCTGACGGCGAAGCCGCACCTTCAGACGCGCGGCGGCCTGTTCGACCGTGACCAGGGGGATCGTCTCGTCGATGACCGCGGCCGCGTAGGCGGGGGTCTGCAGCAGGCCGGGGATCACCAGGGACTCGTAGGTGTGGATGGAGGCGGCGTCCGTCTCCAGACCGACATACACGCTGTGGGGGATGTCCCCGTAGGCGTACCACCAGCCCTGCCGGCTCGACTCCCTGGCCAGTTCCATCAGGGAGTCGACGACATGCTGGTCGGTGACCCCGTAGAGCGTACACAGGTCGCGCACATCGCGGGGGCTGACGGCGCGGCGGCCGGTCTCCATGTGACTGACCTTGGCTTGGGAGACCAGGAGGTGCGCCGCCACCTGCGTGCCTGTCAGGCCGCGGGCCTTCCGGAGCCGGCGCAGCTCCGCTCCCAGGAGTCGTCTTCTGACGGTGGGGTTGTTGTTCGCCGCCACGGGCGGTGTACCTCCGGCTCCAAACCACTGCGTGCGTCAGCAGGTTGGCATGAAGAACCGACTATTGATCACGCGCCGTGCCGCCGGACCCGGCGGCGGTGAAAACGGATTGTGACCATGTAATTTGCCGCTCGGTGATGCCCCGGACAGTGCAGCGCCCCGCGCAGCAAGGGATGGGGGATGACCGGAGGGGCCGGGACAGGGACCGGGACAGGGCAGGGACTGGGACAGGGGCAGGGGCAGGGACAGGGGCAGCGGACCTTGTCGGAGGGGGCTGGGCCGTTTCGTTCGGATGACCGCTCGGACGCCACGCCGTCGCAGGCTGGTACGGATGGCGCGTGAAGAACGAGCCGGACGCCAGGACGGGTCGGCGCGGTGACCGGGACACCAGGGCATCGGAAGCCGGGGGTGTCAGCGTTTGTGGCGCTGGGCCCTGACGAGCTGTTCGGTGGTCCTGTCCGCGCCGATGCGGCGTTGGACGGCGGCGGTCAGGCTCGGGGCGGCGCCGCCGAGCAGGGCGATCAGGCGGAGGCCCAGTGGGGCCACGTCCACTTCGGCCCGGTTGGTCTCGATGGCTCGTACGGTCGCGCGTGCCACGTCCTCGGGCGATCGGGTGCCGACGCCGCGGGGCAGGGTCGCGCCGGAATCGGCGAACATGCCCGCCTCGCTGATGTAACCGGGGAAGACGGTGGAGACACCCACATGGTGGGGCCGCATGTCCTCGCGCAGCGCGAGGGCGAACCCGCGCATCCCGAACTTGGTGGCGTTGTACAGGGAGGACTGCCCGGACGCGGTCTTGCCGGAGAGCGAGGAGATGAAGACCAGGTGACCGCGGCGGCGGGCGGCCATGCGTTGCCCGGTCAGCTTCGCCATCACGATGGGCGCGCGGAGGTTGACGTCGAGCGCGCGGTCGATCTCGCCGATGGAGTAGTCGGCCAGCAGCCCGTTCGCCGGCAGTGCGGCGTTGGCCACCAGCACGTCGACCTCGCCCGCCGCCGCCAGCAGTTCGCCGATCGCATCCCGGTCGGCCAGGTCGGCGGGGATGGCCCGGCCTCCGAGTCTCTCGGCCAGCGGCTCCAGTATGTCCGTACGGCGCCCGGTGAGCACCACCTCGGCGCCGCGGGTGGCCAGGGTCCCCGCCAGTGCTTTCCCGATCCCGCCGGTGGCTCCCGTCACCAGCACCTTCGCGCCGCGCAGATCCATGTCACCTTCTCCTGTCTCGGGTGTGCGGAACGCCGAGCTCATGCAGGGGATCGCCGGCGGTGGTGACGCTGACCTCCACGAGGGACCGTCAGCAACTCGTCGGTACCGGAGTGGAGGTCTCGGCTGGACCCCACCCTCCCGTGCCCTACGGACGCGGGTCTTGTACGAATGTTCCGTGGTTCGCCCACGCGATGTCGTCCACCGCCAGGCCCGGGTCCTGGGCCAGCGTCGCCGGCGTCACTCCGGTGAACGCCCGGACCTCCCGATGGAAGTGGGACTGGTCGGCGTAACCACCCTCCGAGGCGACCCGGCCCGCGCTTTCGCCCGCGGCCAAACGATGCGCGGCACGGTTGAAACGGACCAGCTGCGCGGCGCGCTTGGGAGGCAGGCCGATCTGCGACCGGAACCGGGACCACAGGCGCTTTCGGCTCCATTCGACCTCGAGCGCCAGGTCCTCGATCCGCACCCGCCCGCGGCTGACGACGATCCGATCCCAGGCCCAGGCCACCTCCGGGTCCACAGGTGACCCCGTCTCGCATCGACGGGCGAGCACAGCGTCCGTCAACGCGAAACGGTCCTCCCACGACGGGGCATCCCCCAGTTGCTCCCGGATCCGCGTCGCGTCCCGGCCCCACAGGTCGTCGAGGGCGATGATGGAGCCGTCCAGCTCGGCTGGGCAGACGCCCAGCACCGCGCGCGCGACCACAGGGGACAGGCGTACCTCCACACACTCGATGTTCTCGCCCCGTGTGCGAATCTCGCCGGGCATCATCCCGGCGACGAGACTGCCCCGCTGGTGCCGGCCGGCGGTGTCGTCCACCACCAGCCAGCCGTCACCGAACTCCAGAACCAGCGTGACGGCGGGGTGCGGGACCGCCCGCAGGGCGACCGGTCCCGTACCCCGATCGCGGAACCCGGCCATGCCGACTCCGGCCACCCGGCTGCGCCGCGAGGGTCGCGCGACATCCCACGCAGCCGCGGCCTCACTCTCGTGCACGGTGGTGCGCATCACCCCCATGCTATGGCGCATGGGCCAGCGGGGCAGGGCCACTGCGTTCCGTCCGAAGCCGCTTCTCCCGCCCCGTTCCGCGGCTGACGGGCGGTCTTCGCGGGGGTGGGAAGAGATTCGGCCGACACGGGAAATCGTGAAGATCGACCGCCGGATAGCCTGGGAAAATGCTTACAGAAGTGACAGCGACCCGCTATGTCACGCCTTTGCGTGAGGGCGGCTCGCTCCCGGGGATCGTCGAGGCCGACGATCTCGGTACGTACGTCATGAAATTCACCGGGGCCGGGCAGGGCCGCAAGACCCTCGTCGCCGAGGTCGTCTGCGGACAGCTGGGCCGCCGGCTCGGACTGCGCGTACCCGAACTGGTCACCATCCAGCTGGACCCCGTCATCGGGCTCGGCGAGCCCGACCAGGAGGTCCAGGAACTGCTCAAGGCGAGCGGCGGGCTGAACCTCGGCATGGACTACCTCCCCGGCTCCCTCGGATTCGACCCGCTCGCCTACGCCATGGACCCGCAGGAGGCGGGCCGCGTCGTCTGGTTCGACGCGCTGATCAACAACGTGGACCGCTCGTGGCGCAACCCCAACATGCTGGTCTGGCACGGCGAACCATGGCTGATCGACCACGGCGCCACCATGATCTGGCACCACAACTGGCCGGGCGTCCGGGCCTCCGCCGCCAAGCCGTACGACGCCTCCGACCACGTCCTCGCCTCCTTCGGGCCCGACATCGCGGCCGCGGCGGCCGAGCTCGCCCCGCTGGTCACCGAGGAACTGCTGACCGAGGTGGCCGCCGACGTCCCCGACGAATGGCTGGTCGACGAGCCGGGCTTCGACACGGCCGACGCGCTGCGCCGCGCCTATGTGGACGCGCTGCTGTCGCGTGCCGCGTCCATCCACGAGCGGATCACCCTCGGGGAGCGGACCGAGCAGAAGCAGTCCCAGGCCCCCGGATGGCTCACCGACCACCTGGCGCCCTGGCCGCACCCCACCAAGAACAGCAAGGACAGCAGCCAGTGAACGACCGGGACGTCTTCGAGTACGCGCTGCTGCGCGTCGTACCGCGCGTCGAGCGGGGCGAGTGCTTCAACGCGGGCGTGGTGGTCTACTGCCGCGCCAAGGCCTTCGTGTGCGCCCGTACGCACCTCGACGAGACGAAGCTGCGGGCACTGGACCCGGACGCGGACGTGACCGGGGTACGGGCCGCCCTGCGCGCCGTGGAGGGCGTCTGCCAGGGCGGCGAGCACGCCGGGCAGGCGGCGCGTGACGACGCCGGGCGGCGCTTCCGGTGGCTGATCGCGCCGCGTTCCACGGTCGTCCAGCCGGGGCCCGTGCACACCGGGCTCACGGCCGATCCGGAGGGCGAGGCGGAGCGGCTGCTCGACCTGCTGGTGCGATGAGTGACCGGGTGCACCCGGTGGGCCGTTGACACCGGGTGCCAGGGTCTCTAGCGTCTCGTCTGCTGAAGGTACTAAGCGGTCGCTCACCGGCATGGACGTGTCGGCCGAGCCGCTTATCCGGGATCCAAGGGCGAGGAGAACCAGCATGTCCACCACCGAGCAGCGCGTCGCGGTCGTGACCGGGGCGGCGCGGGGCATTGGCGCCGCCACCGCGGTCCGGCTCGCGGCCGAGGGCCGCGCCGTCGCCGTACTCGACCTCGACGAAGCGGCCTGCAAGGACACCGTCGAGAAGATCACCGCGGCGGGAGGCAAGGCCATCGCCGTCGGCTGCGACGTGTCCGACAGCGCGCAGGTGGAGGCCGCCGTGGCGCGCGTCGCGACCGAACTGGGCGCCCCGACGATCCTCGTCAACAACGCGGGCGTGCTGCGCGACAACCTGCTCTTCAAGATGAGCGAGTCCGACTGGGACACGGTCATGAACGTGCACCTGAAGGGCGCGTTCCTGATGGCCAAGGCCTGCCAGAAGCACATGGTCGACGCGGGCTTCGGCCGGATCGTCAGCCTCTCCTCGTCCTCGGCGCTCGGAAACCGCGGCCAGGCCAACTACTCCGCCGTCAAGGCGGGTCTTCAGGGCTTCACCAAGACCCTCGCCAAGGAGCTCGGAAAGTTCGGCATCACGGCCAACGCCGTGGCGCCCGGCTTCATCGTCACCGAGATGACCGCGCAGACCGCCGCGCGCGTGGGCATGGGCTTCGAGGAGTTCCAGGCCGCCGCCGCCACCCAGATCCCCGTCCAGCGCGTCGGCCGGCCCGAGGACGTCGCCCACGCGATCGCCTTCTTCACCGGCGACGACGCCGGCTTCATCTCCGGCCAGGTCATGTACGTGGCCGGCGGCCCGCTCAACTGAGGAAGGGGTGACGGACATGACCGCACAGGAACTGCCCCCGCTGTCCGGCAAGGTCGCCCTCGTCACGGGCGCCAGCCGCGGCATCGGCTACGGAGTCGCGGAGGCGCTCGTCGCCCGCGGAGACCGCGTGTGCATCACCGGCCGCGGCGAGGAGGCGCTCAAGGAGGCCGTGGAGAAGCTGGGCGCCGATCGCGTGATCGGCGTCGCCGGCAAGGCCCACGACGAGGCGCACCAGGCCCTCGCCGTACAGCGCACCATGGAGGCCTTCGGCCGCGTCGACTTCCTGGTCAACAACGCCGGTACGAACCCGGTCTTCGGCCCGATGGCCGAGATGGACCTGAATGTCGCGCGCAAGGTGTTCGAGACCAACGTCATCTCGGCGCTCGGGTTCGCCCAGCAGACGTGGAAGGCGTGGCAGAAGGACAACGGCGGTGCGATCGTGAATATCGCTTCCGTCGCCGGAATCGCCCCCTCGCCCTTCATCGGCGCCTACGGCATGAGCAAGGCCGCCATGGTCAATCTGACTCTCCAGCTCGCGCATGAATTCGCCCCCCGGGTCCGGGTCAATGCGATTGCCCCCGCCGTCGTGAAGACGAAATTCGCCCAGGCCCTCTACGAGGGCCGAGAAGCGGAAGCGGCGGCCGCGTATCCGCTGGGAAGGCTCGGAGTGCCCGAGGACATCGGCGGAGCCGCCGCATTTCTCACCTCCGAGCAGTCGGACTGGATCACCGGCCAGACACTGGTGGTCGACGGCGGAATTTTCCTCAATGCCGGAGTCGGCTGATCCCGATTTTCCCGATTGAGTGCTAAATGCCTTAAGTGCCCCGCCCGGCCACCACATTGACCTGGCGGGGCACTGCGGTATGGTCGGCCGACCCATGGCTGAACGAGGAGCGTGCGCACGTGTTCAACCGGACCAGTCTGCAGGCGGCTGCAGCCCTTGCGTCCATATCCCTGCTGGCGGGATGCAGCCTCTTTTCGGGGGATGACGCCGATGGGGAGAACAAGATCGTAGTCGGCACGACGAGCCAACCCAGCACGCTCGACCCCGCGGCCGCCTGGGACGGCTCCTGGGAGCTGTACCGGAATGTCTTCCAGACCCTGCTGAGCTTTCCGACCGGCAGCGCGACTCCGCAGCCTGACGCGGCCGAGTGCAAATTCACCGACACGGTGAGCAAGGTCTTCGAATGCCGGCTCAAGGAAGGGCTGGCCTTCTCCGACGGAGGCAAGCTCGACGCCCGCGCCGTGAAGCACTCGATCGACCGGATCCGCACGATCAACGCCAAGGGCGGTCCCGGCCCGCTCCTCGGATCCCTCGACAAGATCGTGACCAGCGGCGACCGCACCGTCACGTTCCACCTGAAGGAATCGGACGCCACCTTCCCGTTCATCCTGGCCACGCCGGCCATGTCCATCGTCCCGCCCGAGAGGTACCCGGCGGACGCGCTGCGCGAGGACGGCAAGCTCACCGGATCCGGCCCCTACGTGCTGAACTCCTTCGAAGAGGGCGCCAAGGCCGAGCTCACCAAGAACCCCACCTACAAGGGGTTCGCCGACATCAAGAACGACGCCGTCACCATCCGGTACTTCCAGGAGTCCGAGGCGATGGTCGGCGCCCTGCGGGCCAAGGAGATCGACGCCACCTACCGCGGCCTCACCGCGGAGGAAGTGGTCCAGCTCCAGGAGAAGAAGCCGGAGAACGAGGGGCTCCAGCTGGTCGAATCGACCGGCGCGGACATCCGCTACCTGGTGTTCAACGCCCAGGACCCGTCCGTGAGCAAGCTCGCCGTCCGCCGGGCGATCGCCCAGATCGTCGACCGTGACGCGCTGGTCGCCAAGGTGTACCAGGGCACAGCCGAACCGCTGTACTCGATGGTGCCCAAGGGCATCGCCGGACACACGACCGCCTTCTTCGACCGGTACGGCGACCCGGACGTCGACAAGGCCGAGAAGCTGCTGGACGAGGCGGGTGTCGACGGACCGGTCGCGCTGACGCTGTGGTACACCACCGACCGCTACGGCTCGGGAACCGAGGCCGAGTTCAAGGAGCTCAAGCGGCAGCTGGAGGCGTCGAAGCTGTTCCGGGTGACGGTGAAGGGCAAGCCGTGGAAGGAATTCCAGGAGGGCTACCAGAAGGGCGAGTACCCCGCCTTCGGGCGTGGCTGGTTCCCGGACTTCCCGGACCCCGACAACTTCATCGCCCCGTTCGTCGGCAAGGACAACGTGCTGTCCACGCCGTACGTCCGGCCGGAGATCACCGACCAGCTGCTGCCCAAGTCCCGCAAGGTCAGCGACCGGGGAGCGGTCACGGAGGAGTTCCGGCGGGCGCAGGAGATCCTCGTGGACGACGCCCGGCTGCTGCCGCTGTGGCAGGGCAAGCTCTACATCGCGGCGAGCGAGGAGATCGCCGGCGGTGAGCGTGCGCTGGACCCGCAGACGGTCATGCAGATGTGGGAGCTGCAGCGCAAGACCAGTTGGTGAGGACCAGTTGGGGCCGGCGGTGAAGGTCGGTTGGTGAAGACCGGCCGGTGGGGATCGGTCGGTGAGGATCGGTCGGTGAAGAGCGGCTGGTGGGGCCGGTTGTCAGTGGTCACCGGTAAGTTCTGTGAGCAGAAAAGGCGATCACCCCACCGGAGGTTGTTGACGTGACCGACACCGACATGCTGCCCGAGTCCTGGCGCGGCGTCCTCGGCGACGAGCTGCAGAAGCCGTACTTCAAGCTGCTCACCGAGTTCGTCGAGGAGGAGCGGGCCAAGGGGCCGGTCTACCCGCCGCGCGAAGAGGTGTTCGCCGCCCTCGACGCCACCCCGTACGACAAGGTCAAGGTCCTCATCCTGGGCCAGGACCCGTACCACGGGGAGGGCCAGGGGCACGGCCTGTGCTTCTCCGTGCGGCCCGGCGTCAAGACCCCGCCCTCGCTGCGCAACATCTACAAGGAGATGCAGGAGGAGCTCGGGCACCCCGTGCCGGACAACGGCTATCTGATGCCGTGGGCCGAGCAGGGTGTCCTGCTCCTCAACGCGGTGCTGACGGTCCGGGCCGGGGAGCCCAACTCGCACAAGGGCAAGGGCTGGGAGAAGTTCACCGACGCGGTGATCAGCGCGGTGGCCTCGCGGCCCGATCCGGCCGTCTTCGTGCTGTGGGGCAACTACGCGCAGAAGAAGCTGCCGCTGATCGACGAGACGCGTCATGTGGTGGTCAAGGGTGCGCACCCCTCGCCGCTCTCCGCGAAGAAGTTCTTCGGCTCCCGACCCTTCACCCAGATCGACAAGGCCGTCGCCGACCAGGGGCACGCCCCCATCGACTGGCGCATCCCGAACCTGGGCTGACCGGCAGGTGGCCCGCTCGGGCTCGGCGCCGCCCCGCCCCGCCCCGAGCCTGAGCGGGAATGCCGGTGACTGCGGCTAGCGTCGGAACACCGGACCCGGGCTTTCGCCGGCCGGGGCCGGGTCGCCGACGGACGAGTGGAGGCCGCAGTGCGGGAGCAGCAGCAGGACGCCTCGGAGGACGCCGTCCTCACCAGGATCGGGCAGACGATGATGCTGCTCCACGGAGGGGACCGGGAGGAGGCGCGCAACCGCTTCGGTGAGCTGTGGGAGCAGCTCGGAGCGGACGGTGACCCACTCCAGCGTTGCACGCTCGCGCACTGCATGGCCGATGCCCAGGACGACCCCTACGACGAGCTGGCCTGGGACCTTCGGGCGCTCACCGCAGCGGAAGGGGCGGACGGCCGCCACCTGGCGCTGCGCGCCCTGTACCCCTCGCTGCACATGAACCTCGCCGCCGACTACGTCAAGCTGCGGCGCCCGGACGCCGCGAGGATCCACCTCGACCGCGCCCGTGCTGCCTCGAACACCCTGAACGACGACACCTACGGAAACGGCGTCCGCGCCGCCATCGCCCGGCTTGCCGAGCGCCTCGCCGCCGAGTGACCGCCGCCCTCTGGAAGGGCCGGGCGGCCGGGGCCGGGCGGCCGAGGCGGGGCCACCGACCACCTGACCGAGAGGCACCGCTCCACGCTGGAACAGGCCCTCGAAGCCATCCGCACGCGGGCCT
>NZ_JBEPEL010000070.1:0-36329 GCF_040300825.1 Streptomyces sp. NPDC000229 | reverse complement strand
GCCACGTCCGGCTCCGCTTCTCCGACCCGGCCGCGTACCAGTCCGCCGCCTCCGCACTGGGCGAGGTCACCCTCCCCCACCCCCGGCTCCACTCGAGCGGAGGGGCCCCCACCGACGAGGCGCTCGCGCTCCAGATCCCCAGCGACGGCAGCCAGCGCGAGCTGCGCGCCATCCTCGACCGGCTGGACGCGGTCGGTATCGAGGCGGACGAGCTGACCGTGCACACCCCCGACCTCGACGACGTGTTCTTCGCCCTGACCGGCGGCGCCGGCCGCCCCGGGACCAACCAGCCAGAGGAGGCTGTCCGATGAGCTCCCTGCCCCTCGCCGTGCGCGATTCGAGCACAATGCTGCGCCGCAACCTGCTGCACGCGCGGCGCTACCCGTCCCTCACCCTGAACCTGCTGCTCACGCCGATCGTTATGCTGCTGCTCTTCGTCTACGTCTTCGGCGACGTGATGAGCGCGGGCATCGGCGGCGGTGGCGCGGACCGCTCCGAGTACATCGCCTACATCGTCCCGGGCATCCTGATGATGACCATCGGCGGCACCGTGGTCGGGGCGGCGGTGTCCGTCTCCACCGACATGTCCGAGGGCATCATCGCCCGCTTCCGTACGCTGGCGATTCACCGTGGCTCCGTCATCATCGGGCACGTCGTCGGCAGCGTGCTGCAGTCGATAGTCAGCGTGGTCCTCGTCGGTGCCGTCGCCGTGGCCATCGGCTTCCGGTCCACGGATGCCACGGCCCTGGAGTGGCTGGCCGCGTTCGCGCTGGTCGCGCTGGTCGCCCTGGCGCTCACCTGGATCGCGGTCGGCATGGGCATGGCCAGCCCCAACGCCGAGGCCGCCAGCAACAACGCGTTGCCGCTGATCGTCCTCCCGCTCATCTCCAGCGCCTTCGTCCCCGTCCACGCGATGCCGGGCTGGTTCCAGCCGATCGCCGAGTACCAGCCGTTCACGCCCGCCATCGAGACCCTGCGCGGCCTGCTGCTCGGCAGCGAGATCGGCCACAACGGAGGGCTCGCGGTCAGCTGGTGCCTGGGACTCACCGTGCTCGGTTACTTCTGGTCGAAGGCGGCCTTCCACCGCGACCCGAAGTAACCGGCGTGAGCACGCGGGCCACCTCCCGCGGCTCCTCCGCCCGGGACGGCATCCGGCGCGCCCGTGTCGGTGTACGCCGGACCCGCCGCCCCCGGCCGCCCTGCCGGGCGTGCGCCCCACCGGATGACCGGCCGGAACGTCGCACCGCACGTTCCACACCCGCGCGACGCGGTAACCGCCGCGCCGCTCAAGCCGCTTCACCGATCCGCACCACCTCCACCCTGCCCGACGACCGCAGGAGAACCCCATGCCGCATGACCCCACGGCCGCCGACGCCACCACCGAGCAGCCACCCACCCTGCCCACCGGCCGGCACACCGGCTGCCCCTTCGACCCGCCCGCCGAACTCACCGCCCTGAGCGACAAGCCGCTGCGCCGCATGCGCTACGCCGACGGACACATAGGCTGGCTGGTCACCGGCCATGCCGCGGCCCGCGCCGTCCTGGCAGACCCGCGTTTCAGCTCACGCTACGAACTCATGCATCCGCCGATCCCGATGCCGGGGATGCCCGAGCAGATGCCGCCGGCACCCACCGGCGACATCATCGGCCTCGACGCCCCCGAGCACACCCGCTACCGGCGCCTGCTCACCGGCAAGTTCACCGTCCGCCGTATGCGCCAACTCACGCAGCGTGTCGAGCAGTTCACCACCGAATGCCTGGACGCCATGGAGCACGGCGGGCCCACGGCCGACCTGGTGCAGGCGTTCGCGCAGCCCGTACCCGCGCTGATGATCTGCGAGCTGCTCGGCGTGCCGTACGCCGACCGGGAGCGCTTCCAGACCCAGGTGGCGACCCTCTTCGACCAGACGGCGGACGCGGAGGCGAAGGGCGGGGCCCATATGGCGCTGCTGCACTACCTGAACGAACTGGTCCTCGCCAAGCGTGCCGAGCCCACCGACGACCTGCTCAGCGATCTGACCACCTCCGACCTGACCGACGAGGAACTGGCAGGAATCGGCGGGTTACTGCTCGCCGCCGGGCTCGACACCACCTCGAACATGCTCGGCCTGGGCACCTTCGCCCTGCTGAGCAACCCCGACCAGCTCCAGGCCCTGCGCGACGACCCCGCGCTGGCCGAGCAGACCGTGGAGGAACTGCTGCGCTACCTCAGCGTGGCCGACCCGCTGCCACGTTCGGCGCTCGAGGACGTCGAAGTGGAGGGCCGGCTCGTCAGGGCGGGCGAGACGGTGACCATTTCCGTACAGGCCGCCAACCGCGACCCGCGCAAGTTCCCCGACCCCGACCGGCTCGACGTCCACCGCAAGGCCACCGGGCATCTGGCCTTCGGCCACGGCGCCCACCAGTGCCTGGGCCAGCAGCTCGCCCGCGTCGAGATGACCGTCGCCTTCCCGGCGCTCCTGGCCCGCTTCCCCACCCTGCGCCTCGCGGTGCCGCCGCAGGAGGTGCCTCTGCGCGAGCACTCCAACATCTACGGCGTGATCAGCCTGCCCGTCACGTGGGACAAGGACTAGCCCCATGAGCGACCCACGAGAGCCGCTGCGCCTGAGCGTCGACCGTGACCGCTGCGCCGGCGCCGGCATGTGCGCCCTGACAGCTCCCCAGGTCTTCGACCAGGACGACGAGGAAGGCCTGGTGGTGCTCCTGCATCCCGCGCCGGCCCCCGCGCACCGGGCCGCCGCCCGGATGGCCGTCGGCCTGTGCCCCGCCGGAGCCATCACCCTCGGCGCCCCGGGACCCACGGCCTCCTAGCGACCGTGCACCTCCCGGACCGAGAACCCCGCACCGCACCCCGCGCACCGCGCGCACCGGTGGGGGCTCTCGTGTGTGCGTACTCCGACGGCCTCGCCGCCCCGACCGCCTCGCCGCCCCGGTCGCCGGACTCACCCCGGCCGCCGGACTCACCCCTGCCGCCCACGTGTTGGCCCGGCGCCTGAAGCGATCACCTGCGGATGACCGCACGGGAGATCCGCAGGGGCGATGACCGTCTCGTCCGCCGGTGCAGGCCCAAGAGGTCACGCAGAGGGGTGCCCGCCTCCGCCCAGGTGCGCAGCCGGTCGCGGTCGATCCAGTGCACCTGGTGCTGCTCACCCCAGCGTTTGGCGTCGCGTGTGAAGCCGCCGTTGGTGACGACGACGGCCACATCCGCTCCGTGCACCGGGCCGGCGGTGCCTTTGACCTGGTACATGACCTGCGAGCCGACCTTGCCCCGCACCTTGGTGTGCTTGGCCTGAATGACGATCCGGCCCGTTTCGGGATGCCGGCCGATGACGTCGGCGGCCTGGTCACCTTGCCGGCCCACGCGGCGGGCCGTCCAGCCGTCCCGCACCAGCAGGTCCCTGAGCGCGAACTCGAACTGTGCGTCGCTCATCGCGTCGACTTCCCCGAGCGTGAGCCGAAGACGCGCCAGATTCGCGGCGCGTGCCCGGGCCGCCCGTGCCGAGCCCACCGTACGGCCGGCCGCACAGAGCACGCCTGCGCCGACGAGCACGGCGAGGGTCGGCCAGGCCTGGACGGCGGCCGTCCAGGCGGCGACGGCACTCTGTGCGAGCAGCCCCGCCACGGCCACGGCGACGACCGCAGCCGCCAGCCACTCCCCCGTGTCACGCGGCATACGCGGCCTCAGCCGCCGCCTCGCCATCAGCGTGCTGCCGGCGACGAGGCGGTGGGGGCCGGTGCGGGCGACGGTGATTCGGTGGCCTCACCGAAACCGACCACCTGGCCCCACAGCCAGACGCCCGCGACGATCGCCGCGATGCTCCAGCCGTTCATCTTCTTCCGGCCGGGACCCGGCTTGCGCCTGAGATAACCGCGAACCCGGACGTAGCCATCCGGTACCTTGCCCGCCATGCTCTGCCCTCCCCCTCCAGCAGGCGAGCCACGCGTACGGCTCGCTCCCTGCCCTTGGGTGTAGCAGCGGCCACTGACACAACCGGTGAAACCGTCAACAGCCCGCATCCGTCCAGAGCACGAACCGGACGTCACGGCGCATCCGGTGCGCGTCCATGGCTCTCACGCGCCCCACCTGCGCAGTCGCCTGAACCGGCGGGCGCGCTCGGCCCGTCATTGGCTCGGATACGACGGTCTACGGCGAGAAGGACGGTTTCCCCAGCACCGTTCGGGCGCGGAGAACGGCGAAAACCAGCACGATGTCCGACACCTGCTGCCGGAGCATCCGCCTCGGCCACCTGTTCGCAGGAAGTGCCCCAGCTGGATGCCGACAGGCCGCATTCACGTCACCCGACGATGCCGCCTGGGGCACCCGCCCAGCCCCCTCACGGCCGCCAGCGGCCAAAACCCTCCACCTGGCGCACAGGCGACCACCACATCCGGCCAGTGCAGCGACACAGCGGCAGCTCACAGGCACAGGGCCTCAGGTCATCAAGCCCGGAACCCGGGCACGGGTCTCGTGGCGATTTTTACGCCACACAAGTGGCAAGTCCCCTGAGATGATTGAGTATGGTCCCTCGACCACGGGCCCGCACCGCCGCGGGTCCTCGGGGGAGGTCGGTCCATGCCGAGAAGCTGGCCGGGACAGTCCGCACGTGACCGGGCCGTCGAGGCGCACATCGAGTCCCTGTTGCTGCCCGGGCCGGGCGGTGCCTCGCAGCGGCCGATCACCCTGCTGCTCGGGCCACGCGGCAGCGGCAAGACGACGCTGTTGGAGCACCTGTACGGCTGGGCGCACGGCGTCCCGCGCGCGTGGCTGGATGTGGCCGAGCGGGCCGGGAGGAACGAACAGCCCGTCGACGTGCTCGCCGCCATCGCCGCCGGGCTGCCCCAGCACGAACCCCAGGTGAAGAAACTGCAGTTCCGGGCGTTCGACGTCGTCGTGCAGGCCCTGGCGGTCCAGATCAGAGGCCTCAGCGACGAGGCGGCCAGGAAAGCTGTCGGCGCGGAACTGGCCCGGCCGCGCAGCGGTTGGCTGGGCCTGGTGCTGCAACTCGTCCAGATCGCGGCAGGGGTGGCCGGACTGCCGGCCGCTGTGGGCTACGTACTCCAACTGCTGCCGCTCGCCGAGCAGAGCGGCATCCTGGCGCGCACCAGGCTCAGGCTGTCACCGGTCCTGCGCGGCCGTACCGCCGGAGCCGGACTCGGCCTGCTCGTCGCCCTCAACCGCGCCTACAACGAGGGCCCGCCCGGCCAGCGCGGCTTCGCCGAGCAGTTCGTCTGCCGCGCCCTGCTCGACGACTTGCGCCGCTGCTACCGCAAGAAGGACTGGGCCGTACGCAGCCTCGTCCTCCTGGACAACATCGACAACCGACTCGGTCGCGACGTCCTGCGTCTGCTGCGCGAGGCCCGTACCTCCGCCACCGACCCCCTCGTCGTGCTCGCCACCGCCGGCAGCTACCCGCACGGGCTGCCCGCCCTCCCCATCGGCCCCCAGTGCGGCCCCGCCTTCACCCCGCAGCCGATCGACCAGGGACTGAGCGTCGGCCGCCTGCCCGACCTGACGAGGGCCGAGGTCGACCTCCAGGCCAGGGACGTCCTGGAAGAGGCGGACGCGATGTCCCCGCCCCGTGTCGAGAACGGCACACGCTGGCTCGGCTGGGCCGTGTACGAAATCACCCGCGGCCAGCCGGAAGGCACCCGGCAGGTACTGGCCGAACTCCTCGAGTTCGACCGCGCCGTGCCCTGGGAAGTGCGGTTGCGGCAGATCTTCGCGCCCTCGCGCGGGCTCGCCGGCCGACTGCTGGAACGGCTGCTTCCCTTCGGCCTGGAGCACCAGGAGAGCGAGCTGTACCAGGCCCTGGTGCGCGCCTCCGTCACCCCCGACCTCGCCCAGGCCCAGGTCACCCCGGAGCTGCTGGCGTCCGGCGTGGTCCTCCAGCAGTCCTTCAACACCTTCTGTACGGACCCCCTGCGCACCCTGCACCTCGACACCGGTGACGAGGCGGCCGACGGCCCCGTGGAAACACCCCACCCGCTGCTGCGCCGCCTCTTGCGGTACGCCCTGGACGACCCGGCCGCGGTACACGCCCAGCGGCGTGTGGAGGCCGAGGGGCTCGACGAGCCGGGAACGGCCGCGTACCACGCCCTGGCCTGCGGCGACCTGCCTGCTGCCGCCGCCTACCTCGACGGCCTCATCGAACGGGCCGGACCCAACGACTGGTACGCGGAACTGACCCGGCTGCGCAGGGCACCGCTGCCCGCGTCCGTCGTCGGCGGCGAGGCACCGGGAACCCTGACCGGACCCTGGAGGCCGTTCGAACGGTTCGTGCGGCACCTGGGCGACGAAGGCGTCGACCCGCGCCTGCGCACCGTCACCCGGCTCCTCGCCGCCAGCTGGATCGCCCCCGAGCCACTGGAGCCGGACCGGGCCGGTGACCCCTACCGTGACCCGCTCGGCGATCCGTACGCGGAGCTGTACACCGAAATCAACGCCCGGCTGCACACTCTGGTGTCCGCCGACACCCATGTCCTGCCCGACCGCGTTGCCTGGACCTCCGTGCTGCTGAACAAGGCGGTCCTCTACAGGGAGATGCCGTGGCAGTGAATCAGCGTGTGATCCGGCTCCCCGAAGCGCCGCCCAACTGGGGCGTGCGAGCCGCCGTCGCGCTCGTGGTCACCGCCGCCCTCGTCTTCGGCGCGACCACGGTCTACCGTCACCTGACGCAGTGCGCCGACGGCGTGGACAAGACGGACAGCGGTGAATGCGTCGGCGTGAGCGACGGCTCGTACGCCTTCCCCGGCCTGGCGGACATCAGCGCGCGCATCCACCAGGAGAACCGCAGAATCGAAGCCAGTGGCGAACGGTGGGTCACCGTCGCCTACATGGAATCCATGTCGGGCGGCAGCCAGGACCGCGGCCTGGAGACCACCCGCCAGGCCGTGACCGGCGCCCACCTCGCGCAGCTCGCCCTCAACTCCGACCACGACACACTGCCGCGTATCCGCCTGCTGCTCGTCAACACCGGCAAGGGTGACGCGCACGCCGAGAAGGCCGCCGCCACGCTCATCGAACGCCGCGCCGAAGACCGCCTGGTCGCGGTGGCGGGCATAGGGCAGAGCAACGCCCACACCAGGAACGCCGTCGAGAAGCTGCGCGCCGCGCACATCCCCACCGTAGGCGCGACGGTGGCCGCCGACGCCCTCGCCTCCACCCCGCCGGAGTTCTTCCGCGTGTCCTTTCCGGCCAGAATGCAGGCGGCCGCCGCCGTGCGTTACCTCAAGCAACTCCAGGACAAGAACCCCGGTTACCGCGTCCAGGAAGTCAGGGACTGGAGGAAGGGCGACGAGTACAACTCAGCCCTCGACGCCGGCTTCGACGCAGCCGCCGGCAGAGCAGGCCTGAAGGTCGACGACGAAGTGATTCCCTTCCGGTCCGACGGCGACGAAGGCACCGGCAACGCACTGCTCGGCGTCGCCAACAAGATCTGCGACGCTGCCGACCCGCCCGACGCCGTGTTCTTCGAAGGCCGCGGCCGGGAAATCCGCAGACTCATAGAGGCCGCGGGCACAGGCGGCCGGCGCTGCCCCATCACCGTGCTGTCCGGGTCGAGCACCGTCGGCGTCTACTTCGACACCCACAGCGCCTCCGCCTCCGGCGGACCACCCGGCCCCGAGATCAAGGAACTGGGCAAGCGCTGGCGGGACAGCGGACTGCGCGTGCACTACACCGCGTACACCCACCCCGAGGTGCCGACCCGGCTCTACGGCAAGGACGGTGGCCCCTACACCGCCTTCGAGGACAACTACCTCCGGATCCACGGCGGCACACCGAAAGACCTCAGCGACGGCCAGGCGATGCTCGGCCACGACGCCGTCTACACAGTGGGCACCGCCGCCCGCCAAGCACTCCAGACCTACGGCACGGACCAGGTCACCGCCCAAACCGTCCGCAACCAGCTGGGACAGATCAACCGCGGCAACCCCGTACGCGGCGTCAGCGGCCCCATCGCCTTCGACCAAGCCACCGGCGAACCCGCCGGCCGCCCCATGGCCCTGGTCGAACTCCGCGCCTGGGACCCGGCCCACCCGGCAGACAAGGGGGGCAGGCACCGATTCGTGAAACTTCTGCCGTGACCACGCCCCCGCATCGGTCCACCCCAGGCCGCCGCGCCGGCAGCCAGGGCGAACCGCATCCCACGCCCACGGGCATGAGGGCACCTGTGTCGCGCCCGGCCCTTCTGCATCAGCATGGCCGAAGCACTCACGCTGCCCTGTCCGGCCGTCCCATGGTGCCGCGGCTACCGAGCCCGCCCGCCACCGTAACGGGCCCGCTCCCGCGGTCCCGGTGACATCCGGCCGTTCATACGGCGTCTCCGAAGACCCCCGCCAGTTCGTCAGCGGACTCGGAGGTGAGACGGTAGAACCCCTGAAGGCCGATCGAGCGTTCGAGGCGGCCGTCCACCACGTGCTTCAGGCTGCGGGTCCGGCCTCGGCTGTTCCGCCAGGCAAGTCCCTGGAGAAGGTCTTTGGGGATGGGCATGTCGAAGCGTACGGGCGTCGCGTCCACGTGCACCGCTGCGGCGCCGCAGCCGTCGGCACCGAGCATCGACCAGTCGCGGTGCCCGGGAAACGCCGGGTCCTGCCACGTCGCCGGGGCGGTGCCGCAGCAGTCGCGCCGCTCCATGTCGATCATCCGCATCCGGCTCACCACGTACACCACGCACTGGTTGACGTGCAGCGCGTACACCTCGTCGCCGGAGCGGGCACCCGACCAGGCGGGCAGGGACGAATGCACGCCGCTGAAGGCGACGGGCGGTCGCCGGCCCACCCGCCCCGCCCTCCGCAGGGCGCGGCATGTGTCATGGGTCCACAAGACGGTGAAGGCATCAGGCATGCCGTGATCATAGGAACGGGGACTGACATCCTCCTTCCGGAGCTGTGCGGCGCCGCGACGGCACGGACGCCACCGGAGGGCACGGGGGCGTTCCTGTACTGGCCGGCGCGGCCGTCCGCGCCCCGATGGCTGAGCCCCGCGCCGAGCGAGCGAGTGGCGGCGCGGGATGCGGAAGCTGTGGGAGGCGTACGCGTCCGGCAGGGATGAGCACGGGGCCTCCGGCGGCCGGGCGGCGGCACCGCCTGGGCACCGGGCGCGGGTGCAGTGGTCGCGGGTGCGGTGATCCGGGCGGGTCCGGGTAAGGGTGGGACATGGAGGACAAGGACCCTGAGCAGCCGCAGGCGGATGATCTCCTGGCAGGCCTGAGCGTGGACGCCAGCCGGCCGGAGCAGCCGGTCCTGCTGGATTCGGCCGGTGCGCCGATCCGGACGTGGCAGGAGAACTATCCGTACGACCGCAAGATCCGGCGGGCGGAGTACGAGCGGACCAAGCGCATCCTGCAGATCGAGCTGCTGAAACTGCAGCGCTGGGTGAAGGACACGGGAGCCCGCCTGGTGGTGATCTGCGAGGGGAGGGACGCGGCGGGAAAGGGCGGCACGATCCAGAGGTTCACCGAGCGGCTCAACCCTCGCGGTGCCCGGATCGTCGCCCTGGACAAGCCGACGGAGCGGGAGGCCGGCCAATGGTACTTCCAGCGGTACGTCGCCCACCTGCCGGCGGCCGGCGAGATCGTCTTCTTCGACCGCTCCTGGTACAACCGGGCCGGCGTGGAGAAAGTCATGGGCTTCTGCAGCCAGGAGGAGTACGAGCTGTTCCTGCGCCAGTGCCCGCTCTTCGAGGCCATGCTCGTACAGGACGGGATCCTGCTGGTGAAGTTCTGGTTCTCCGTGTCACGCGCCGAGCAGCGCACCCGCTTCGCGATCCGTCAGGTCGATCCGGTGCGCCAGTGGAAGCTGTCGCCCACCGACGTGGCGTCCCTCGACCTGTGGGACGCGTACACCACCGCCAAGGTCACGATGTTCCGCGCGACCGACACGGAGCACGCACCGTGGACAGTGGTCAAGAGCAACGACAAGCGGCGCGGACGGCTGGAGGCGATGCGCAGCCTGCTCTCGCGGATCGACTACGACAAGAAGGACCCGGCGGCCGTCGGCGAGCCCGATCCGCTGATCGTGGGCGCCGCCGACACCCTCCTCGAACCCGGCGAGGAACCGGCCGACCTCTCGCCCACCCCGTTGGCCGGCCCGTCCGCACGGCCGGGACAGCACCCTGACCGGCCCGGCCCCACGGACGCCGACTTCGGCTGAGTCACCGCCTCACCCGTAGCGGGTGGCTCCCAGGCGGCCCGCAAACCCGGACCCCTGGAAGGTCCCCAACTGCCCCACGGCCGGCAGGAGGCGCGCTCGACCGGGACGGCCGCTGCCGCGGTACGGGCTCGGCTCAGGCTCCCGTGCGCCGTGGGGCGGGCGGTCCGGGCGGACTTCGGCTCGCATAACCGGCGTGACCGAACTCCCGGGACTGCGGGCACTGCTGACGACTCTCCGCGGTGCCGACGTCAGGGAATCATTACGCAGTGGTTCTCGATGACCCTGCCACTGCGGTCCAGCCCTCCGCAGACCGCCAGCCGCGGATAGGCCCTGATCTCCCGGTTGACGACGAACCGCCACCGCGACACCCCGGCCTTGCTCGCCCGGTAGTCGCCCACGAAGGCGCGCAGCGTCCCCGGGAGGCCGTCCCGGGTCGTGACCGTGATGTCCTGGACGTAGTCGCGCCCCTGGTAGGCCGTGGCTACGCAGATGTAGGTGCCGCACGTGGCCTTGACCTCGGCGCTCGCCGGTGGCGCTGCCACCAGCCCCAGAGCGCCGGCTGCGGCGAGCGCGGCCGTGATCGCCGCCACCCGTCGCCCTGTCGTGGCCACCGGCCGGATCGTCTCCTGGCGCGCGTACTTCACAGGGCCCCCCTTGTGGTGCTTCGTCGGCTGACCGCACAGCGTCTTCCACTGTCCCGGGCCGGTCCCGAAGCCGCAATGCCGGGAACGGGGCGCTTTGACTGGTACAGGAGGCGCGCGGACGTGGGGACCGCGATTCGGTGGCGCCCGGTCATCTCCCCGTGCGCCGCTTTCGACCGGGTCGCCGATGTCGCGCAGGCTTCGACCCGCCCGGCCGGATCGGCGCCGGACGGGCGCCGGACGGGCGCCGGACGGGCGCTCGCAGACGACGACACGCGGACGGGGCGGCGGCCGGCTGGACGGTTGGGCGGCTTCCAGGCCGGCGGTCGAACCGCGGACCGCCCGCCCCCGCGGCGGTCCCGCACCTCGTCGTTCGGCTCGACCAGCGCACCGCCGGGCGACACCTTCCTCCCCTGCGGTGCGCGGGCCGGTGACCCGGTGTCGTGCGCGCTTGGCCCTGCTCGCCCTTACAGCGGTTCGGCCGTCTTTCGGGGGTCGTCGGCCGTGATCAGGCCGATGAACCGACGGGCCTGCTCCTCGGCCGGTTCGTGCCGGGTGACGGGCAGGTCGTAGGCGAAATCGGCGCCGTACATCCATGTGTCGCGACGGCGGCGGAAGTACACCACCACCCCTTCGGGCTCCTCACGCCGGGGCTCCACCCGGTTCATGACGCAGCCCCACCGCTCGAACCAGCCGCTGTCCGCGAGTTGTCGGGTCAGCAGCCGGGCGACGGTGTCCACGGGCTCCTCCCAGTCGGTGTCGGCGGCGGCACGTGCGAGTTCGGCGTCGTACTGAGCCGCGTCGAAGTGGATGTCGGCGGGGACGGGGACACGGATGTCGTTCGTGTTCTCCCAGGACGACCACACCACCCGGTCACCCTGACGACGGATGGTGACGAAGATGCCTCCGCAACAGCCGGTGTCACAGTCGTTGTTGGACAGTTCGATCCTGCGTGGTTCCTCCGAGGCCGCCAGCGGCCACCCCTCGGCCGGGCCGAACCAGTCCCGGCGTGACACGCTCGCCACCCCCTCGGGGTGGATCTCACTGAGCACGTCCCGCCCATCGATCAATGGGCGTACCTGCCCCCACTGCTCCATCTCGAGAGGATGCGGTATGACATGCCTCAGGGCGAGCGTGCTGATGGGCGCAGGGGCGTTCATACCGTCCATGGTCGGCGACGTCCGCGTACACGCAAAGTGCTTTGTTGTACGGCCCCGCGGCACATGCGGTGGAAGGGTCAGCGGCCTGAGGTCCGGAGACCGGGGCTCCGGGCGCAAGAGGTGGTGCGGCGGTCGTGAGCCCACGACGTACAGGGTGCGGGCAAGAGGTTCATGGGCCGGTCCGAGCGTCCCGCCGGCCGGCATCTGTGCCTCTCAGGACCAGGGACGGCTCCGCCGGTAGAGTCGGCCCGAGGAGATGGCGGATCCGGAGGGGGCTCATGACGGCAGCGGATGCACCACCCATCGTCTTCGTGCACGGGACGCGGTTCAGCGCAGCACAGTGGAGCCCGCAGGTCGCCGCCCTCACACAGGACTTCCCGCTGGCCGCCGTCGACCTACCGGGCCACGGCGCCCGCTCCGCTCAGCCCTGGAGCCTGAACGCCGCGACGGAGATCATCGCTTCCGCGGTGGACTCACTCGGCCGCGGGCCGGCTCTCGTCGT
The DNA here is from genome assembly GCF_040300825.1 of Streptomyces sp. NPDC000229. NCBI lineage: Bacteria > Bacillati > Actinomycetota > Actinomycetes > Kitasatosporales > Streptomycetaceae > Streptomyces > Streptomyces sp. NPDC000229. The sequence goes on along the minus strand of NZ_JBEPEL010000070.1, from coordinate 23,874 downwards.
CGGACACTCGCTCGGCGGATACGCCTCGCTGGAATTCGCGCGGCGCTGCCCGGAGCGGCTGCGCGGGCTGGTCCTCGCCGGGGCCAGCGCCTCGACCCGCGGCCCGTGGACGGCGCCGTATCGGTGGATCGCCGGGCTCGTCCCTCGCATACCGGCGTACAGACTGACCCGGTGGAACGACCGGTTGCTGCGCCGGCTCTATCCACCCGAGGTGGTGGAGGCGACCATCCGCACCGGTTACGCCTTCCACACCGTGCCGGTCGCCTGGAGCGAGGTGATGGGCCGGTTCGACGCGCAGGCAATGCGGCATGTGGCGGCACCCGTACTCATTCTGAACGGTGAGAAGGACACCGTCTTCCGGTCCGGTGAAAGGGACTTCGCCCGCGCGCACCCGCACGCCCGCGTCGAACTGATCCCGCGGGCACGACATCTCGCGAACTTCGACGATCCGGATGCGTTCACCGACGCCGTCCGCCGCTTCGCGCTGCAGTTGCCCGACCGCACCTGACCGGGCCTGGGTCTCGGGTTCGCCGACTCGGCCACCGTCGGCAACGGTGGGAGGACCGCCATGTTCCGCATCTCGTGGCGGCGGCCCGGCGGGGGGGACGGAGCAGGTGTCCATGCCGGCGGTGGGGCGGGCGCCGCGCATGGCGAGCGCCCGCCTCACTGTGCTTGTCAGGCCGACGCCTCGGCGACTTGGCCCGGCTGGGCTGCCTCCCGCACAACGCGGCGGCGGCGGGTCGGCAGGCCGAGGGTCGGGTTGGCGACGCCCCAGGCCGCGCTCTTGCAGACCAGTTCCTTGTAGAGGGCGGCGAGCCGGCCGGTCAGGGCTGCGCTGACGGCTCGGTCGTCGGCGGTGACGTACTGGATCAGGCCTTCCTTGCGGCCCAGCGAGACGCACTGGTTGAAGTAGCGGATCGACGTGCTCGGCAGCTTCCCACCGGTCAGGCGCGCCGCGATGGCGTCGACGGCCTGCCAGGTGGCGGGGACGCCCGAGGCGCACGACATCCGCAGCGGCTTGTCGCCGGGGCCCATCGCCATGGCGGCGTCGCCGACGGCGTACACGTCCGGGTGCGAGAGCGAGCGCATGGTGCTGTCGACCACGATCTGGCCCGTGCCGGTGACCTCCAGGGCGGTGGCCTTCGCGATCGGGTGGGCCGCGAAGCCGGTGGTCCACACGGTGACCGCGGACGTGATCGCCCTGCCGTCGGCGGTGGTGACGCGGTCGGCCTCGACAGCGGTGACGGCGGCGTGCTCGTGGACGGTGACGCCGAGCTCGCCGAAGACCTTCCGCAGGTGCCCGCGGCCCTTGTCCGAGAGCCAGTCGCCGAGGCCGCCAAAGGTGGCGAGGGTGACGGCGAGGTCCGGGCGGGCCTCGGCGATCTCGCTCGCGGCCTCCAGGCCGGTGAGGCCGCCGCCGACCACGACCACCGGCTGTCCGGCGTCCAGGCCGGCCAGCCGCTCGCGCAGCCGGAGCGCCCCGGACCGGCTCGCGATCTCGTAGCCGTGCTCGGCTGCGCCGGGGACGCCCTGGTCGTTCCAGACGCTGCCGAGGGCGTACACGAGAGTGTCGTACGCCAGCTCCTCGGCGCCGCCATTCGCGTCGACGACGGCGACAGCCTTGCGGTCGACGTCGACGCCGGTGACCTTCGCGATCCTCAGCTCGACGCCGGTGCCCGCGAAGATCTCGCTGAAGGGCCGGGGCCTCAGGTCCTGACCGACGGCGAGCTGGTGCAGCCGGACGCGCTCGACGAAGTCGGGCTCGGCGTTGACGAGCGTGATGGCGACGTCGTCGCGGTGCAGCCGCCTGGCCAGCCGGCCGGCCGCGACGGCCCCGGTGTATCCGCCGCCGAGGACGATGATGCGGTGCTGCATTTCTTGCTCCTGTCTGCGCGGGTCCGCCCCTGGTGGAGTGCGGCTTCGCCCCTTGAACCGGGCGGCCCGCGGTTTCCTGACAGGAACGCGATGTGAAGCGGCTCACATCGCCTGGAAGCACCTCGTATCGCGGTCAGAAGGCGTGGAACAGGGGCTGCCCGCGATCGGCGGCTGCCCACACCTCGGTCGCCCGCTCGAGCTTGTCGGGATTGACCTGGTTGCGGAACGCGGCGATGCCGTCGCGGGTGACCTCCAGGCACATGATGCCGACGACCCGGCCCTCGACGACCGCCACGATGGCGGGGCCGCCGTTGGCGGTCGTGACGTGGATCGCGGGTGAGCCGCCGACCAGGGCGCGCTTGGACCGTGCGGGTTTGAACAGGCCTCGCATGAACTTCGCGACGGCGAGGGCACCCTCGAACGCCTTGGCGCGGGCCGGGACCTTCCCGCCGCCGTCACCGATCGAGATGGCGTCGGCGGTCAGCAGCCGCACGAGCGGCTCGGTCTTCCCACTGGTGGCGGCCGCCAGGAATTCGTCGACGATCCGCCGGGCGGCTGTCTCGTCGATCTCGGTGCGTGCCTTGCCGTCCGCGATGTGCTTCTTGGCACGGTGGAAGAGCTGCTGGCTGGCGGCCTCGGTGATCTCGAGGACGTCGGCGATCTCCCGGTGCGGGTAGTCGAAGGCCTCCCGCAGCACGTACACCGCCCGCTCGTTGGGGGACAGCCGCTCCATGAGGGTGAGGACGGCGTACGAGACCGACTCGCGCTGCTCGGCGGTGTCGGCCGGGCCGAGCATCGGGTCTCCTTCGAGCAGCGGCTCGGGGAGCCACTGGCCCACATAGGTCTCGCGCCGCGCCCGCGCGGAAGTGAGCTGATTGAGGCACAGGTTGGTGAGCACCTTCGTCAGCCAGGCCTCGGGGACCTCGATGCGCGCGACGTCGGCGGCCTGCCAGCGCAGGAACGTCTCCTGCACGGCGTCCTCGGCCTCGCTCGCAGAGCCGAGGAGTCGGTAGGCGATGGCCTCGAGTCGCGGCCTGGCGGCCTCGAACCGGTTCACGTCCTTGATGGTCAGACCCATGGCCGGATCCTAGCCGGGCAGCGCAAGAGGCCCAGGGGCGTTTCTGGCGGCCTGTCGCTGCTGTGCGCCGGACAGGGCACCCCGCTGCCCAGGGCAGCCTGCTTTGACACCGGTTCGGCGTCGGCGTCGGTGTCGCGTCGGCGCGGGCCGTGTGGGTGCCGAGTGGGTGCCGAGTCGCTCCTGGGCGGGCCGGGCTTGTTCGTCGCCCCGTTCTCAGCTGCCGTAGAGCCGGCTGTCGTACCCGGCACTGTCCACGAGGTGGTACAGCCCGACGGCGCCGGGGAACAGTACGAGTGCCAGCACCCCGAGCCGCACCAGGACCGGGGCTGCGACGGTGACGGCCTCGGTCTGGCCTTTGACGGTACGCCAGTCCCGGCAGCGCCGTATGTCGCCCCCGCAGGCCCACCAGAAGAACAGACCGAACAGGATCCCGACCGCTGCCAAGGAGGCGGCGAAGGCGCCGATGACGGCGAGGAACGTCATCCGGTCGTGGTGGTCGGCGACGAAGAATGAGAGGGCGCCGAGCAGGGGAACGGCGACAAGTCCGTACAGGGCCCCGCGCGCCGCCACGTCCCGCAACCGGAGCGGGGGCTGTGTGATCTCGTCCTGGTCACTCATGTGCCGCACGGTAGCCCAGCGTCCGGCGGCCACCGGTGGCGCCTCCCTCCCGGCCGCCCGGGCCGGCCCCCAGCCGGGTGCCGGCTGGGGGCCGTGTCGAATCGGACGGTCGGTGATCTTCGGGCACACCCGGCTCGGCCGGGGCGTTCCGGCCCGTGGAGGCCACCGAGGTAGGCGTCGTCGCGGTGCACCGCGACGGCCGGGCGGCGTGACGGCTGTGGTGGAGGATGGGGGCGTGCAGCTCCCCTACGTCTACCGCGTCACCAAGTACGACCCCGCCGACCGTGATGAACACGGGCACTACACCGGCGCCGAGCACACCGTCAGCGATCATGGCGAAACGGAGGCGGCTTATCTGCGGGCGGTCCTGGCGTTCGCCGCGGAGGCCGACATCGGTCGCTTGTCCGTCCGCGAGCCGCAGGTCCCGTCCCTCGCGCACTTCGACCTCGAGCGGCCGCTGGACGGCTTCGGACTTGAGGGAGTCTTTCCTACCGGCCTTCCCGGCTTCCATGACGGAGCGGAAGTGGCGCTCGATATCGCGCTGGAGCTGGTGCGGCTCATGCTTCGTGACAGCGGCGCATGGTGCCGCCTGGAGGCGGAAGGCTCATTCGCCGTGCACGTCGGATGGGACCAGTACCTCTACATCAGCAGCAGCCGGCCATGCGAGGAGGCGCTGGCACGGACCCGCGAACTCGGACTGTACCCGGAACGCCTGGATGCCTCCCCGTACGGTTTCGAGGCCGAGGAGGAGGGTGTCCGACGACCCGCCAACGACGACTTCTGGGCCGACCTGCACCGGGCAGTCGCCAACGGCAGCGCCGGAATCCTGGAAGAGACGTATCTCGAAGGCGCCTCACGATGGCACCATCTCACCGGCGACACCGTCGACAGGGTTCGCGCCGGAATGGCTCCCCGCGCTCGTCTGGCTGTCCGGCCTCCCTTGTCCTCCGACATCGACGCCGTCCTGGGAGCCCTCCCCGCAGACGGCCTCGTCGAAGGCGTCTGGCAGGACAACGACGGCCACATCCACAGCGCCATCGCCGACGAGACCGCGTTCCCGCAGCCGACCGCCCAGATTCGCAGCGCCCACGCCGCCGCACTCCTGTCGGTGTACGCGGGTGAGAGTGTTCCTCTGTTCACCGCTGTCATGCCCGACAACGACGGAGTCCTACGGGCTCGTTGGCAGACCGAGCCGACGCCGCGCGACCGGGACTGAGGCTCGCGGACGTGCCTACCAGCCCTCGTCCCAGCGCTCCAGCGGATCGGCGACGGAGAGCCGGTCATCGACGTGGGTGGGCTTCCTCGCCGCGCATGCCCCGTACGCCGTGGTGACATTGCGGTCGGAGACCAATGCACGCTGACCAGTACGGATCAGGAGCGTAGCCGCAGCCAATGAGGGGCGGCGGCATCCTGGCCGGTCGGGTGCGGGCAGCGGGGGCGGCGCCAGCGTCACCTCGATGTCGTCGCTCCATGACACAGACTTCCAGCCACGACAGGTAGCCGCCCTGTGTGCAAGGGAGACCGCCGCCCGTACGCCGGCGGGCGTCAGGTGCGAGTCATGCCATCCGCCGACGACTCCCTCGACGTGGTGCGTCTGGATGGATGACGACGTAAAGAGTGCGGATGAGTGAGTTCCCTTCCTGCGGGCGGCGTCCTGCGCCGGAACGCGCGTATGGATCTGCGTTCCGGCCGGGCCCCCTCCCCCGGCTCGCCCCGAGGCTGCCCTGACAAGTACCCCGTGCTGTCAACGCGCAGCAGCGACGGTCCGGGCAGTCTGGCCATGCCACGCCATCGGCGCCGCCTGGGAGTCTGCGTCTGCGCGCCGGGGGGAGGCGGGCCGAAATCGAGTTGAGCGGGGTGGGGTCCCGAACCGGCTGGGGCGTCGGCTGACGCCGCGTCGAGGGACGAAGCGATTGTGCGCCGTTTCCCGGTTCCCGGGGTGACAGATCGCTGGTCGGCGCCTTTCTGCTATGGCGTGTCACTCTCTCCGAGGTGGTACAGCTCGGGCACGGAGACCTTGATGGGCTCTTGCGTGGTGCGTGCGATCACGACGACCGCCGGCTCGTTGGGGTCGGGGTTCTCCTCGCGGTGCGGGACGAACGGGGGGACGAGGAAGAAGTCGCCCGGACCGGCGTGCAGTCGTACCTCCTGCGTGCCGTCGTGGTAGACGAACACCGGGTGACCGCTCACTACGTAGATCCCGGCCTCCGAATCGCCGTGGTGGTGATTGTCGGTCGCGCTCAACGGCGGGTTCTCCACCAGGCCCATCCAGAGCCTTTTCGAACCGACCGTGCCACCACTGATTGCGGCGTAGCCGTCCAGCTCGCCGGAACGGACGTGGTGGACGCGGTTGTTGAGCGGCGCGTTGCCAACGGGGCGCAGTGCGGCCCCGGTGCCTTCCTGCTCAGTCATCAGGCAGCCTTCCGGTACTTGGCGGACTTGGGTGGAACAAGACTGCGCCTCTCACTCACGCCCGACAACTTCCGTTGCTGTTATGGCAACGCGCACACACCAACCGGGTGCCATGGGGTGCCCGGCCTCGCCGAGTCTGCGCGCTGGCACGAGAGCTGTGCCGTCGGAGCCCCGCCGGTCCATGTCGGCGCCGTCCGAAGAAACGAGCGCTGGACCCGCCCCGGAGGGAGGTTCGACGGACTTCGACGGGCCTGCGGGCGACGCGGATGCGGAAGAGTTCGACCACCGGGGCGTTCGGCGCCGTCGTCCGGGGCGGCGACGGAACCGCGCCAGTCACCGGGGACTGCCGGAGCGGCACCGGCGAAGCCGCCCGAGCACTTGCTGCGGCGCGGGGGCACGGCCCGCTTGGGCGTATCGCGGGCCGTCGGACCGGCCGCGCACCGCGCGTCTCCACATGAGCACGATCGACAACGATGCCGAGCTGTTCTCCCTGGAGGCTGACATGGATTCACCGGCTCCGGCGGCCTCGACCGCCTTGGGCAGGGCGATGGCTGCCAACGCCCGACAGTAGGCGCGTTCTCAGCCGTGGTGTTGTGGCGGCGTGTTCCCCCCTGAGCGAGTTCCGGTCCCGTCACTGCCGCCGGGTGGGCGACAACCGCTCCTCACCGGCTCAGCAGGCCGGAGATCGCCTTCTCCAGGCGAGAGGCGCGCCCGGCCGGGGTCCTGGCCTTCAGGAGCGGCAGGATGACCTGGTAGCGGCCGGTCTTGTCGAGCGTCTCGAAGTGGGCGGCGGCTTCCGGGCGGGCCGCCAGCGCCTGGGCCAGGTCGGGCGGGACGGTGGCGTCGCGCTGAGCGGTGTAGGCCGCCGCCCAGCGGCCGTCCGCCTGGGCAGCGGCGACCTCGGCCAGGCCGGGCGGCCGCATGCGCCCGGAGGCGGTCAGTCGCTCCACGCGTTCGACGTTCACCCGCGACCAGGAGCTGCCCCTGCGACGGGGCGAGTACCGCTGCAGGAAGAAGTCCTCGTCACAGGACCTGCGGTGGCTGTCGATCCAGCCGTAGCAGAGTGCGACCTCCAGGGCCTCGGTGGCAGTGACCGACACGATGGGCGACCCCTTCTTGGCGATCTTCAGCCAGGCGTCACCCTCCATCCGGTCGTGCTCGGCAAGCCATGATTCCCACGCGGCGGCGTCCTTGAAGTGCATCATCGGCCGAGGATCTCCAGGTAGTGCTGGTTGTACATGATGCCCAGCACGTTGCCGAACGGATCGGTGACCGACGCGGTGACGAAGCCGGGGCCGTACCGGGTCAGGGGCTGGTACGGCGTGGCCCCCATGGACAGCAGCCGGTCCAGAGTGGCCTGTACGTCGTCGACGTGCCAGTGGATGATCGCGCCACCGGGGCCGGCGGGCGCGCCCGGCGGGGCGTAGCGGCGGTCGATGAGGCCGAATTCGGCTTGGTAGTCGCCGATCCGGAACTCGTAATAGGCGGCCGGCCCGCCATTGCCCGGGCGCTCGAAGTACGGCTCGGCACCCAGGAGCTCGGCGTACCAGTTCTTGGCGGCCTCCAGGTCGTCGGCCCAGAAGTTGACGGTGGCGAGCCCTCGCAGCATGGGGGTCCTTCCTTCGGTCGGTGACAGTGACCATCCTCCCGCCTAAAGTGCTCACCATTCGAGCACTTTGCCGGAGAGCTGAGGACATGCGCGCCGACCGACTCGTTGCCGCCCTTCTGCTCATGCAGGCCCGTGGCCGGGTGACCGCCGCCGAGCTGGCCGACGAGCTGGAGGTGTCCGTCGCAACGGCGCGCCGCGATCTGGAGGCGTTGTCAGCAGCGGGCATCCCGGTGTACCCGCAGCCCGGCCGGGGCGGCGGCTGGTCGCTCGTCGGTGGCGCCCGCACCGACCTCAGCGGCCTGTCGGCGGCTGAGGCGCAGGCGCTGTTCCTGCTGGTCGGCCCGGCCGCGGCCGTGTCGGGTGAGGCCAAAGCGGCACTCCGCAAGCTGGTGCGGGCTCTGCCGCAGCCCTTCAGGGCCGACGCCGAGGCCGCTGCCAGTGCCATGCTGATCGACCCCGCCCGGTGGGGGGAGCACGCTCGCCACCGCCCGGAGATGGTCGACCTGCTGCAGGCCGCCGTGATCCGCCGGCGCAAAGTCCGCCTGACCTACACCAGCAGCGCCCGGGAACGGACCGAACGGCTGGTCGACCCGTGGGGCCTGGTCGACAAGGACGACGTCTGGTATCTGCTGGCCGGGACGGAGCGAGGACAGCGAACCTTCCGGGTGGACCGGATCACCGGGGCCGAACCGACCGACCAGCCCTCCGCACGCCCCGACGACTTCGCGCTCACCGCCGCGTGGCAGCAGGTCGTCGGCGAGGTGGAGCGGCGGCGTTCCCGCACTTGGGCGACCGTACTCGTCGAGGCCGCGTTCGTACCGGTGCTGCAGAACCAGTTCGGGCGCCACTGCCACACCGACGGCGAGCTCGACGACGGGCGCGCCCGAGTCCGGCTCGCCGCACCGACCCCGCTGGACATCGCCCGGCACCTCGCCGGCTGGGGCACGATGATCGAGGTCGTCGAACCACGGTCCGTCCAGGCCGAGCTGGCGCGTATCGGCGCCGAGCTCATCAACCGCTACGCCGGTGATGGCCGGGGAGGAGCGACCTGAAGGGCTTGTGCACGGTGGGCGGTGAGACGTCGAGCTCTTGATGATTGCTCATGGTCGAGTGGTGAGGGACACGACTCGTGCAGTGATCAGCAGCAACCGCCGGACCGGGGGCCTGTCGGCCGATGTGATCGCCGAACTCCTCGCCGAGGCGGGCGCGTTGTGGCATGAGTGTCACGAGGCCAGGCTTGCGTCCGGGCCGCGGAAGCGGGCCGTGGGCGCCGGTGCGAAGTACCGGCTGGTGTTCGTTGGCAGGCCACTGGCCGCCCCCTCGTGCGTCTCCGGCACGGGGCCCTCACGACGTGCCGGTCGCTGCTTCGGTCAACGTCGAAACACCATGCGAACCGGTGGCCGCTCAGTACAAGACCTACCTCGACGACCGCTGGAAAGTAAGGCTGCACCAACGTCTGGAGGCTCTTGGGAAGAGATCGTGCCGCTCGACCGGAGGGGAGCTACCGGCGCGTTCGCGCCTGTATGCGATAAGCGCACCTCACCGCGGTCCGTGACCGCACGGCCTTCCCCGCCCCCGGGCCGTCGCCGGGTGGGCCCTCCGCCGCCCGGAGACCCTCGGCGAGACCGAACAGCTCCAGCTCAAGACCGTCCGAGCCCACTGCACCGCACTGGACGCCCTGATCCGGCGCGTCCGCTCCTTCGCGACCATGCTCACCGAGCTCCAGGGCGAGCGTCTGCCGGTCTGGCTCGACGCCGTCCGCCAAGACGAGCTGCCCAGCCTCCACACCCTCGCCGCGGGTATCGACCGAGACCGCCACGCCGTCATCACCGGCCTCACCCTGCCCTGGGGCTTGGGTGCAGTCGAGGGCCATGTCAACCGAATCAAGCCCCTCAAGCGCCGGATGTTCAGCCGCGCCGGGTTCCACCTTCTACGGAAGCGGGCCTTGCTGGTGTGAGGTGCCGGGCCCAGCTGGGTCTCTTCAAGACTCCCGTCGTACGTCACACATGCGGCTGCCGCCTGCACCGCCTCTTGTCCCCGCTGCGACCCTCCGGCCTCTGGCACCCGGCGGCGCCTGTTGCGGCGACGAGAGTCGAGGGCGCCGTCCGGCTGGCCAGGCCATCTCTCATGGATCAGGTGAGGGCGGTTGCTGTCGGTGCCAGCCTCTACGCTGCGCACTCATCGAATGGTTCGGATGGGAAGGCATCAGCCTTGGGTGGCAACGCGTGGTGGCAGGCAGGCCCGTACCAGGAGAGTCTGGTCGCGGCATTCCGGCAGGCTCAGGAGCAGGAACTGGCGAAGGACAACCACGGTTTCGAGGGCCGCACCATAGAAGAGCTGTGGCAGGAGGAGGAGTGGACGAAGTACATCCTCACCGGTGGCACCGGCACAGTGCTGGACCTCATCCACATCGTCCACCCCACGGATACCGCGCGGGGACCTTTCATGCGGCCGTTGACGGACGGCGAGGTGCGGCGGTGGGCCCCCAGCGGCCGGCCCGCTCATGCCGAGTGGGTCAATGCCCTGGAAACCGAGCGGCTGTCCTACCCCGGGCGCGCCTGCGGTAACTGCACAGTGCTCTACCGCGACGGTGAGCCAACCGAGATCGGCTACTGGGGTGTCACAGCCGACTAGGGCCGTGTATCGGAAGTGAATCGCGCGCATAGGGTGTCGGCATGTCGTTGAGTCACATAGCCCTCACGTCCGGCCGTTCGATCGAGCTCACCGAGCTGCGAATGTCGTCGACCTACGGGGGGATGCTGGAGGGCTACCCGTGCAAGCCGGTCAACGACATGAAGGTCAGGAGCCTCCAGCGGCAGGCTGAGCGTGCGTTTCCGTCCACGCCTGTCCATCTGGTTGCCCCCTCCCGCCAGTATCCGGACCAGACCGCCGGCGCCTTCGGTCCCGTCGAGGTGCTGCCTTCCGTGGCCTGCATCGGCGCCTTCCGCTCGACAGCGGTCGCTCCTGAGCTCGACCCGGTGCTGTACCGTTCCGCCCTCACTGTGGTCTGGTTCCAGACCGTCTTGGATGTCCCGTCGGGCGAGGACGCTGACCTTGCGCTTCGCAGCATTCGCTGGGAAGAGCTGGCCCGGGACCACGAGCTCTAGGCAGTGTCTTCAAATGATCTTGTCTGGGATCGCGTGAAGGTTCCGCACCCGGGATGGCCTGGCGGGATGTCCCCGAGCGGTGCGGGCCGTGGGCCACGCTGCACACGCGTTTCCGCTGGTGGGATACGGGCTGAACGCTGTAGGGGGTGACTGTCGATGACAGAGCCCAGAGCACGTCGAAGACACCTGCGAAGTGCAGTCCGACCGCGTAGACGGTGGCCGTCTTCTCGCTCGGGTGGCGATGCCGCACCATTGCTTCGGGCGACTCCGGGCTTCTTGCTAACGCGGTCCGAGGTGCTGCCCTAGGAGTGGAGCAGCACGCGCTTGCGCAGGAGGACGAAGCCGGGACGGCCGAACATCTGGCGCTCGAGCCTCTTGATGCGGTTGACGTGCCGCAAGGGCAGGCCGAGGATGACGGCGTCGCGGTCGCGGTCGATATCCGCAGCAGGGTATGGAGGCTGGGCAGGTCATCCTGCCCGACGGTATCGAGATGTCGGGGAGCCGTTCGCCTCGGCGCTCGGTGAGCATCCGCGCGAAGGCCAGGACAAGCCGGTGAGGGGCCTCCAGCCCGGGGCACTGGGCCAGAGCACTCTTCAGCCGGAGCTGTTCGAGCTCGGCGAGGTTCTCGGGGCGGCTCAGGATCCATCGGAAGAACGCTCGGGGTGAATAATGACTCGCTGCTGGTCGGTGCCTCGGTTATCGAGGTATGCGACCAGTTTCGCCTCGCTGCGCAGCAGCCGATCGCGCTCGTCCGCAGGGATGGACGCCAGTGCGTCGACGAGGACACGCGTTCGCGGTACGTGGACCATCGCACCGGAGTAGATCCGGCACGTGGAACACCACGCCAAGGCGACGCACCGCTCGAACGTCGAGCGCTCAGGCGGATGGATACGGAACTGGTAGGAGCAGACTGCGGTGTGGCAGGCGACGCAGATTCGGCGATCACCGTCCCTGACCGTGTCCCAGGTCGCGACCTTGACCCAACGCTGCCGCCCGGCAGGTGCTCTTCATGTCGTCATGCACACCATCCTCTCTCATGACCACCCCGCAACCTCAGCCGCCCCGGCCAAGCCCACGAAGACAAGGGTGGGCCGGGGCTGAGGACGGAACCCGGGGCCACCTCGGCCGGAACAATCGGCGTGGTAGCCCTGGAGTCGGGCCAAGACCGGCCGCCGACCGCGCGGTATCGTGCCGCCGTCACGGGGAGAGGAGCACGCAATGGGTGAGGGCATACGCCAACCACAGTTCCAGGTGGGCGACGTCTTGCTCGTCAGCTGCCCATCAGCACGTACGCGAGTCACCCATGTGACCCCGTTCGACATCTCGGTCGAGTGGCCGTGGGCACATATTGATCCGGAATCCGAGGTCCAGTGGCACGGCCGCAGGGCGATCCCGCGTACCTCTCGTAACGGTGAGTGGGGCGGGCTCTTTCAAGTCGACTCGAAGCCGGGGCACTTGGAGGTCGGCGACTCCTGCTTGGTGGGCATCCCCGAGACCCTCGTGCGGATCATCGACGTTGGTCGGTTCGACCCACCGGCAGACGTGGGATGGCTTCCGAGGCCCCACACCATGTTGATTGTGTTGCCGGTCGATCATCCCCACGACCCGCACGCAGAGGAAGAAGGTGACACCATCGACCTCGAAACCGCAGCTCCGATCAAGATCGCCCTGGTATCGAGGGGCTGAGAACTCCCAAACGGAACGACGCCTGGACACCTTGCCGGCGTGGCCGGATGTGCAGGGAGAGCCGCGTACGGCAGCCGGCCGTTCCTCGACAGTGGCCCTGGCGGCGGGGATCGTGGGCATGACGGACCCGGCAGTGCCGACCCCTGCCCGGTCTTCCTCGGCCACAACCCGCAGTGGACGCCGTGCTGTTCTTCTCGGCCGCAATCGGGCGGCGCGACACTGCCTCAGTCGCGGCGCGTCTTGCGATTCAGCGGCACTCCCCCTTGGCCGGTGTTGCCGCGGAGCGGTCGGTCGGCAACGCCGCACCGCTGATGGCGGGTCCGGGCGTTGATGCTGTCGGTGCGCGCGGGGGCTCATATCCGTTGTTCGGCCGCAGGGACAGTTCACGCCGGTCCGGGTGCCGCCCGGCGGGTGTCGGCGCCAGAAGTTGTCCCGTAAATGGATTCCGCGGTCGGGGGCTTCAGAGGAAGGCCAGCGGGACGTCCTTCTCGATGCAGAGCCGCAGGACGCCCGCGAGCCGGCGGGCGTCCTCGATGTGCTGCTGGAGGAATGGGTCGCCGCCCTCTCGTGCCCACTGGTCGGTAATGGCCTCCAGCCGGACCAGGATCGACGCGCACTCGTCGGGCAGGAGGTCATCACCACCGACATCCGGATGATCGAGGAGTGGCTCCAGGGCGGTGGACACCTCACTCCACGGGCGCTCGTCGCCGAAGCCTCGCATCTCGGAGAGGACGAACCCCTCCGTCTCGGCCAAACGCCGCCGGAACGCGGCAAAGCCGCTGTAGGACCAGGAGACATCCGGACTGCTGTTGTCTCCGTCGCCTGGGAAAAGAACCAGCCCCATGTGCCCCCCTGCTTGCCGAGTGCACAGGAACGAGGACACTGGGCACCATCTGCAACTGAGATGATCTTGGTGTGGCTGGTGTGATCACGGGGTCGGAGCCTTCCTGGACAGCCCCCGTTCTCCGGGCTGAGCCCCGCGCGCCTTCGGGAAGCTGGTGACGGTGCTGTGACGCGAGGGTGCGGACGTGGTCCGCAACGGCCGGCCGTGGAGCCTTCCGCTGGAGGACCGGGCTCTGCTGGTCGCCGCGTACTGGCGAACGAACCGCACGGCACAGCAGCTCGCCCCACTGCTCGGGGTGTCCAAGTCGGCAGCCGGCCGCATCATCGACCACCTCGGTCCGATGCTCACCCTCCAGCCCTGCAAGCGGTTCGCCAAGGACACCGTGCTCATCGTCGACGGCACCCTGGCCCCACCAGCCACCAGGTCGTCATCGACGCCGACACCCGACCGGTCGTCGTGGTCGGCCGGCCGCTCGCCGGGAACCGCGACGACGGCAAGGCATGGGCGAAGCCCGGCGCCAGGGCCGCCGTCGGCAAGACCCTCACGGTCGCCGACGTCGGTTACCCGGGCACCGGACTCGTCATCCCGCACCACCGCAAGCGCGGCCAGACCGAACTCCCGGACTGGAAAGAAAACGCAACAAGTCCCCGGTCCGCGCCCGCGTCGTGCACCTCTTCGCCCGCATGAAGAACTGGAAGATCCTCCGTGACTGCCGCCTCAAAAGTGACGGAGCACCACGCCATGCTCGGCATCGCCTTGATGCACAACCTCGCCCTCGCCGGATGGATCAGCGGGCCGTACGGCGGCCATGCCCACGCGAGGCAATCCAGAGATCATTCACGGGACTTCCCAATGCTGATGTCAAGCCGCTGCTGCGACGGAGAGTGAGGGGCTGTAGCACGTTCTGTCACGGATCATTGCCCAAGAACGTTGATCCGTCGACGGGCGAGGGCGAGGACAGCTTGCTTGTGTCCTTTCCCTTCGCTCCGCTTCCGTTGGTAGTAAGCCTTGGAGGCGGGGCAGGATTTGAGGCTGGCCATCGCCGACAAGTACATAGTTCGCAGAAGGCCGCGGTGGTAGCGGCGGGGCCTGCGCAGGTTGCCGCTGACGCGGCCGGAGTCTCGGGGTTGTGGGGCCAGGCCGGCGAAGCCGGCCAGACGGTCGGCACTGCTGAAAGCGCCCATGTCGCCGCCTGTTGCGGCGATGAACTCGGCACCGAGCCTGGTACCCATGCCAGGCAGACTGCGGATCACTTCGGCATGCGGATGCTCGCGAAACCGGGCCTCGATGAGGGCGTCGAGTTCCGCGATCTCCTCCTCGAGGGTCATCACCCCCTTCGCGAGGCGGGCCACCATGGCGGCGGCCAGGTTCTCACCGGGCAGCGCGGTGTGCTGTGCCTGAGCTGCCTCGACGGCGGTGCGGGCCAGGACGGCGGCACCTTTGACCTTGCGGTTCTTCAGCCATGTCTCGAGGCGCTTGGCACCTGTTCGACGGATGGCTGCCGGCGTCTGGTAGCCGGTCAGAAGCATGACCGGGCCCTTGTTCGTCAGGTCGAGAGACCGCTCCAGAGCGGGGAAGATCTCCAGCAACTGGGCCCGGAGGCGGTTGATCTGCCGGGTGCGGTCGAAGACGAGGTCCAAGCGCCGGTTGGTCAGGGTGCGCAGGTCGACAGCGATCTCGTCGCCGGGCCGCAGCAGACCCAGGTCCCGCCGGATGCGAGCCTGGTCGGCGATGACGAAGGCGTCCTTCGCGTCGGTCTTTCCCTCGCCCCGGTAAGTGGCCGAGGCCCGGTGGACCGCGAGACCGGTGAGGTAGGCGACGGGCTGGTCATGGGCCGTGAGCAAGCCGATCAGCAGGACGGCGCCGCCGTGGTTGAGGTCGACGGCCCAGAGCACATCGTCGGATATCGCCAGCACATCGCCGATCAGAGCCAGCAGTTCAGTCTCGTCGTTCTCGATCCGGCGGGACAGCAGCCGCTCGCCCTCCGCGTTGATCACCACGGCATGGTGATGCGTCTTGCCGATGTCCACCCCGGCCCAGATCTCGGGCACGTCCCCTCCCGCCAGCTCGTCTCACATCAATCCCGCGGACGACCTCGCCGGCGTTGTCCTACAGCAGCGATCGAGTCGCGTCTCCCAATCAGCGGTCGAGTCGTCGCGGGGCTCCAAGTGGCCAAGTCCCGTAAGCCATCCAGCGGCTCAGCCTTTACAGCCATACCCGGAGCCCCCGGGCCCTCCGATCCTACGAATGACCGGTCAGACCCACGCCTAGAAAGGTAGGACAGCCCTTAGGTAGCCGGGCGACGTGCGGAATGAGTACGAGTGCTCATGCCCGCCGCCTGCGGACCGTCGACGATGAAGATCACGTCGTTGATACCGGGGGAACCACATGCTCAGCCGCCTCAGCCAGACCCTGGTGCCCGCCATCGGGCGCCTTACGGTGACCGCCGACGCCGGCGCCGACATCGCGCCTGGCAGCATCATCGCCGCGAACCACACCTCGCTCGCCGACCCGGCGATCGTGCTCGCCGCGCTGCGCCGACTCGGCGTCCGGCCGGTCGTCATGGCGGCCGCCGGCCTGTGGCGCCTGCCCCTTCTCGGGCGCGCGCTCGCCCGCGAGGGCCACATCCCCGTGCACCGCCGGGACCGGCGCGCCGCACAAGCACTCGACCTCGCCGCGGTCGCGCTGGGCGAGGGGCGGCCAGTCCTCATCTATGCCGAGGGCGGCCTCCCGCTCCGGAGGGACGCCGCCGAGGCCGCACCGGGTACTTTCCGCAGCGGGCTCGCCCGGCTCGCCGAGCGCACCGGCGCGCCGGTCGTACCGGTCGGTCAGGCCGGAGCACGCCGGGTCACCTCGGGGAGCGTGACCAAGCAGCTCGCAGGCCTCGTCACATCGCCGGTCCGCCGCCCTGGCCTGCACGTCCATGTGGGGACGCCGCTCACGCTGACCGGCGACCAAGCCGCGCGTACGGCGCAGGCGTACGGGGCGGTGACCGACGCCTGGCGTACTGCGGCCGCCCGACTCGGCGAGCCCGCAGCACTGGCCGCTTAGCGGCACCCATGGCACCGGTCCGTCCGATGCGCCTGCTGCGGAGTGCGGTCGGGCGGAAGGCGTCCTCGGGTGTCGTCCGGGGGGTGGCCAGGGGCGGGGGAGGTTGCCCTCTTCCTGGGCGACGTGCGAGCAGGCCATGGCGGCGGCCGTCATGCCGAGCCGGTCGAGTACCTCGATCGACTCCCGCAGGATCAGGGTGTCGGCGTCCGCCATGGCGTCGCCGCAACGGTCCCGTTCGGCCAGGTCCTCGGCAACCGTGGTCGGTAGCCGGCGCCGCCACCGTGCGGCCGGCACCTCACGCGAGGCCTCCATCGCGACGACGCCGCGAACCGCGCGGGCGATCAGGAGAAACACCCGGTGACCGTCGCCCGTCCGTGCAGCGCTCGCCGAGGGCCGGGACCCGTCGCCGAGCTGGTTCGGTGCGTGTTCGCCTCGTATGATCCGCGAGCCACCAGAAAGGACCGACCCCATGACGGCCGACCCGACCGACACCGATGCGGAATTCGCCCGCCGCTGGCTGCTCACCCAGGGCGCGGTGCGCGGCGTGAATGGCGTATGGCAGAGGCCGGAGCTGCCGGCCGGATGCCTGGCGGGCAGTCAGTCCGCCGATATGTGGGCGGACATCGCGATGCATGATGCGGAGTTGAGCGCCGAGGAGACGGTACGAGTGGTCCTCGGACTCATGGACCTGTGCGACGAGCCGGATGTGACGTCGGCCTTCACGTCGTGGATCGATGCGTACGAGGAGACCCGGGCGCATCTCTGGGCGGCGTACCGGCCACGCCTGGAAGCCGTCGAGGAGCCGCGCGGCGTGCTCGACTCGCTCTCCTACTGGTTCGAGGACGGCTCGTGCGTTTCAGGCTGCTTCCATGGCGTCCTGGGCGGTGAGGCTCACTCGTTCCCGGACCGTCTCCGTCCCGGCGCACCGGGCCGCGAGGCACTGCTGCGCCGTATCCGCCGTGTGCTGTCCCTGTCCCGTCCTGTTCCCTGGGCGGACCTCCAGCCCGTGTACGAGGCGGTGTCCACGGTTCCGGAGCTCCGCGCCGCACTGGCGGTTGCCGGCCCTCGCGGGTGAGGTGGGCGGCCACGGTCTTGCGCCGGCCGTTTCCAGCAGTCTGCGATCATGCCCGCCACACGGTCGCGTCCCACTTCCGGCAGCCGTACGAGGAGGCAGACATCAGCATGACCCGGCGCGTTCGCACGACACACAAGGCCGAAGCGCCTCGGCACCATGCGCACCGGCCGACCGGGGAAGCGTGGCTCAGGCGGCCACGCCGTTCGGTGTGCCTGGTGGGGGTCGTCCTGGCGCTGCTCGGCGGTTGCGAGGTCCTCTCCACCGACAAGACTCCGCAGCGCATCAAGGACGGTACCTCCCAGCTCGACCTGTCCGTCCTCGGGCGGCCCACTCCCGGGGGCCTCGCGACCACCGAGCATGTGCTCGCCCGTCTCAAGGCCCGGGACGTCGAGGGCCTTGCCGAACTCGCCGGGGAAGACGGCGGCGCGACGGACCACGCGAAGCGCTGGGTGGCGCGGTGGGGAGACGCCGCGCAGCGCCCGGCCACGGCGGAGTTCCTCCGTGGGGAGAAGGAGGCGTCCGTCGATGTCCGGTTTCGGGGTGAACGCTCCACGCTGTCGCTGCTGCTGATGCCGGAGGACGAGAAGGCTCCCTACGACGACCGGTTCGTGGTCGTTCTCCATGAGGACCCGTGAGGCACCGGCGAGGCACCCC
Organism: Streptomyces sp. NPDC000229; assembly: GCF_040300825.1. Classification (NCBI taxonomy): domain Bacteria; kingdom Bacillati; phylum Actinomycetota; class Actinomycetes; order Kitasatosporales; family Streptomycetaceae; genus Streptomyces; species Streptomyces sp. NPDC000229. Next base: position 5,865 of record NZ_JBEPEL010000070.1, on the reverse strand, counting down.
GGGCATCCGGTGAGCGCCCGCGCACGCTCGCCGGCCGGACCACGATGTACGCGTGGGGCGCCCGTGGCGCGCAGAAGCCCCGCCGCGACGGGGGAAAGCACGGCGGGGCGTAGTGACGGGTGCCCCGTCCAGCCGTGGTCCTGCCCGTGCCGTTTCGTTCGGAGCATCCGACGCTCGAACGACAAGAGCCGTCGCCCCGATGTGCGGTGAGCGCGGATCGGGTCGCTGCTTCGTGACCGCAGGCCGGAGCGGGGCGGCGGGATCGCCCTGCGGTGGTCGAGGTGATCGGCCGAAGGCTGGGGACCGGTCCATGGCGGGATGCTCCCGGACGGCGCTGGGCGCCGAGCACGCTTCGCAGGCCCGCGCTTTCAGCGGCACGGGGGGGGCCGGCCGGGGGGCCGGATCCGTCCGGGCGTTGGCCGCCATCCTGACAGCCTGCCGGGTGGTCGGTTCCTGTCTCATGCCGATCACCCGGTCGGCGCAGTATGCCGCCAACCGACTCGGGCAGGAGCGCGTCATCGGGCCGGTTCACTCCGCCGTGCCCGGCGTGTGGGGAGTGCCGCGGTTGAACCCCGAGCCGACCGCGGCACGACCACTCATGATGCGTCTCCCTGTGGGTGGCCCGGGACACGACCCTGCTCGGGGCCGATCGAGCGCACGGCGCTTCTGGCCCACTACGGCGCGCTGCGCCAGCCCGTGGTGACGCCGCCCACGGTGAAAAACGTCCGCTCACCGCGGAGGGAACCGTCGGCGACGCGTGCACAGTGGCTCAGGCCGACCCCGGCCACGCCGCACCGTCCGCTTGGAGCTGCCGTCGGGCGGCCGGCCCGGCCAGAGTCCTGCGCGGGGCGTGGAACCGGCCGTGGCGGAATCGTGTCCCCCTTGAGGAAGGCGCGCCGGGCACCCTCGCGGGGGGGGTGGCCTCGCGCCGGCCGAGCGCAATGCGATGCGACCGCGCCGAGGGGGCGGAGATGATCAGTTGGTCGGTCCCCGGGTACACCGAGACCCGGGAACTGGGCGCCGGCGCGAGCGGGCGGGTCGTCCTCGCCGTCCATGACGCGACCGGCGTACCGGTGGCCGTGAAGTACCTCAGTGAGCGGTTGCGGACGGACCGGGCCTTCGTCGAGGACTTCCGTGCGGAGGCACGTCTGCTCGGCGGCCTGGACACGCCGTACGTGGCAGGACTGTACGAGTACGTCGAAGCGCCGCACGGTGCGGCCATCGTGATGGAGCTGGTCGACGGTGTGGCCCTGCGCGCGCTGCTGTCCCGCGAGGGTGCGACCGGCCCCGAGGCCGCGCTGGTGGTGCTCAAGGGATCGCTCCTCGGTCTGGCCGCCGCTCATCGCCTGGGTGTCGTGCACCGCGACTACAAGCCCGAGAACGTGCTGGTGTCCGCCGACGGATCCTCCACGCTCGTCGACTTCGGCATCGCCGCGAACCGTGGCAGCACCCGGGGCGTCGCCGGCACTCCCGCTTACATGGCGCCGGAGCAGTGGCGGGGGCGGCCCGCCTCGCCGACGGCCGATGTCTACGCGGCGACCGCCACGTTCTACGAGTGTCTGACCGGCCGCAAACCGTTCTCGGGCCAGAACTTCGCCGAACTGGCGCTGCAGCACATCGAAGCGCCGGTTCCCGACGACGTACCCGAGCCGGTGCGCGGGCTCGTCCGGCGCGGGCTCGCCAAGGATCCGGCGGAACGGCCCGAGCACGCCGCGGCTTTCGTGACGGAACTGGAACGCGTGGCCACCGCGGCCTACGGGTCTGACTGGGAGGAGCGCGGCAGGGGCAGACTGGCCGCGCTCGCCGCCCTCCTCCCGCTGCTGTTCCCCTCGGCCGGTGAACCGGCCTCGGGCACCACCGCCGTCGCGACGACGACCCTGCCTGGCAACGGGTGGCGCCCGGGGAGGCAGGGGCTCGGTGGCCTACCGGCCTTCGCGGCGGCACTGATCCTCGCCCTCGTACTGGTCCTTGTCGCACGGGCGGAAGACGACAGGGCCGTACGGACGACGGGCCAGGTCCTCGCCACCACGAGCGCCCGACCGGGGGTACCGGCGGCCGCCTCCTCCATGACCCCGGGGACCGCCCCCAGCCCTTCGCCGCCGACGAGCTCCCCTCCTGCCGGTGTGACGCCGCCTGTGACGGCGAGCGCCGACCCGCCCGACCCCACGCTCGCTCAGGCGCCTCCCGCACTCACACCATCGGCACCGGCCACACCCACCGCTCCCCCCGCGTCCACCACAGCCACCACGGCCCCTCCGGCCACCGAGCCCCCCTCGACGCCCGCTGAACGGCCGGTGGCGGTGAAGTCGGTCTCCGTCACCGGCCTGCGGCAGACGAGCCCGAGCGGCGCCGAGGCATCCTTCGAGATCGTCACCGACGGCCCCGGTCCGGTGACCGTCGTGATCACCTGGTTCACCGGAGACACCGAGGGCGAGCCGGGGGAGCCGGACGGTACGGAGACCCTGCGGCGCAGCGGCGCGACGCGGTACTCGGTCACGCTCGGCCACACCTTCATTGGCAACGGCTGCTACTGGGGTGTACGCGCGACGACCGAACCGGCCGCCGCGAACGGAAGCTCCTCCCAGCAGATCCTCACCCGGAGGTGCACCCTCACATGACGGATCCTGGGGTTCCCGACGGCCGCGACGAAGAGGCGGCGAACGACGCGTACAGCGCCACCGTCCTCGGCAGCCACTGGTTCGAGCGTGGAGAGGCATCCCCCGCGCTCGTCTCCCCCGCCCCGCCCCGGCCGACGGCAGCCGCGGCTCCCGACCGCGTCGAGGGCGACGTCCTGCGCTTCGGACCGGGCGTGAGGGCGGCAACCGCCCGCCACCGCCGGCTTGATGGGAGCACGGCCACCCGCGTCTGGCACGGCACCCTGCCGGGCCACGACCTCACCCCGCCGACGCCACAGCGGCGCAAGGCCGTCCGGCGGTACGTACCGGCCGCCGTGGTGCTGCTCGCCGTGCCGGCCTTCCTCGCCTGGGAGCGCTACGGCAACGTCCTGACGGTACGGGAGGTGACGGTCACCACCACCGGTGTGACGGAACTCGGTTGCGACGGCACGGCGGACGTCGTGGGCGAGGTGACGACCGACGGACGACCGGGCACGGTGACCTACCGCTGGGAACGCAGCGACGGCACCAGGACGGAGCTTCTGCGGGAGCAGATCCGTCAGGGGCAGGAACGGGCGCGGCTGCATCTTCTGTGGACCTTCCACGGTGCGGGTGAGTACCGGGGCACGGCCACGCTGATCGTGGTTTCCCCCACCGGGCACACCGCCACCTCGCCGTCCCTCACCTACCGGTGCGTCTGAATCCCGCACCGGCCGGCAGCCTCATGCGGCTCAGACAGACGGGGACGGCACGTACGCCAGCCCGTGGGCGCCTGCTTCTCCGCTCCTGCCCACCTCCAGCGACGTCACGACCGACACCACCTCCGTCACCCGCCGCCGGCCGGGATCGATGACCGCGATCTGCCGCGAGCCGGGCCGCCGTTGGCGTGGTAGGAGCCGGAGCGGTACGTGATCGTGCAGTACAGCCGTCGGCGGGCCGCCTCGAGGAGGACGCCGCTCGCCTCCATGTGCCGGTCCCCGCCATGAGTCGCATGCTGGGCCGCATTCGTGCCGCACTCGGTGACCCCGTCCTCGTACGGGCCGGGCGTCACCTCGTCCCCACGCCCCGCGCCGCGGAGCCGCGTCCCCGGGTGCACGCCGTCGTCCGGCAGGCGCGCGGGCTCCTCGCCCCGGCGCCGGTCACCGATCCGGGGGCGATGGTGCGGGAGTTCAGCGTTCGGACGAGCGACCTGGCCCTCGCGGGGCTCGCCCGCCGACTGGTGAGCGCCGTGGCGCGTGAGGCCCCGGGGGGTCACCCTCCGTTTCCTCCCGGAAAGCCTGGACGGCACTCCCGCCCTGCGCGAGGGCGGGCGCACCTGGAGGTCGGGGTCATCCGGCAGGCGGGCCCGGAGACCCGGATCGAGGCGCTGGGCGGGACCCGCCTTGTCGGAGTCGTCCGGCCGGAACACCCCCTGGCCGCCCGGGCGAAGGTCACGGCCCGGGACTTCGCCTCCGCCGAGCACATCGGGGTGTCCCGGCAGGGGCGGGTACGGGGGCCGGTCGACGACGCGCTCACCGCTCTCGGTCTGATGCGACGGGGCGTCGCCGTCGTACCGGGCTGGTCCGCCGCGCTCCACCTGTGCCGCGAAACCGACTTGGTCCGTCTCGCGACCCGGCCGGTCGCCGATGCCTTCGGCCTCCGTGCCTTCGAGGTGCCGCTGGACCTGCCGCCGTTGACGCTCTCCATGGCATGGCACCCGCGCAACGACGCCGACCCGCACACAGTTGGCTGCGCGACCGGTTGCGTACGGCCTGGTGTACCGATCACTGACGTCCCGGCTCAGGGGTGTGCGCGTCCCGAGACGGCCACCGCACACAGGGACTTGGCGGGTCTTCCGCACAGCGAGCGGCACGGCGCACGGCGCCGGGGCCTGTGGCGACGGGGTGGCGGTGCGGTCCGCTTCGCCGGGCGCGCCGCTCCGGGGCCGGCACCTCCGGGTCGGGCCGGGGCCCGGGTGGGGATATGCGGAAGAGGCTCGTGGGCTCCTTCCGCGTACACGCTGTTCTCACCTCACATGCTCATAGGGAAGGGCTGGGTAGAAATTAAACCGGGTGGTATGTATCTTCGGGGCCGGACCAGCGGGCGCCTCGCCCGTTATACACCGCGCGTCTTGGGGGGATACATGACTACAAGCGCATTCCGGACGGAGAGCCCTCTGAGCACCGCACCCGTGCCCGCCGGGGGCCGGGGAGGGGCTCCGACTCCCTGGCCGCCCGCTTTCCGGTTTCCTTCGCTGACCACCACGGTGCCCAAGGAATTCGTGCACCGGGCCGCCGTCGCCGAGGTCATGCTCACCGATTGGCGGCGCAGGAGCGACACCCGCTTCGACGTCACCGCCCAGTGGCCTCGCGGACACAGCTTCTTCAGCCCGATATCCGGGCACCACGACCCCCTGCTCGCGGCGGAAACGATCCGTCAGGTCGGTTCGCTGCTCGCCCATGCGGAGTTCGGCGTTCCGTTCGGCCACCACTTCCTCATGTGGGACCTGGACTACTCCGTCGAGCCGGAGCACCTCCTGGTCGGTGACGCCCCCGCCTCGCTCGACATCGACGTCGTCTGCACCGACGTCAAACGGCGCGGAGGCGCCCTGGCCGGTCTGCGCTACACGGCGGTGATCAGGCGGAACGGCCACCTCGCCGTGACCGGAAGCGCCTCGTACACCTGCACTTCCCCGGCGGTCTACCGGCGGCTCCGGGCCGGACGCGGGCTCGAGGACGGCCGACCCCCGATTCCGCTGACCGCTCCCGCCTCACCGCAGAGTGTCGGGCGGACGTCGCCCATGGACGTGGTGCTCTCCCCCACCGGTGAGGAGCGGCGCTGGCAGCTGCGCGCCGACAGCCGCCACCACGTGCTGTTCGACCACCCGGTCGACCATGTCCCGGGCATGGTCCTGATGGAGGCCGCCCGCCAGGCGGCGGCCGCGCTCCTGGGGGACGGCGGCATGTACCCCCTCGCCATGACCAGCCACTTCACGCGGTACGCCGAGTTGAACGCGCCCTGCCTGGTCGAGGCCACTCCCCTGCCCGGGGCGGAGACCGGCCGCAGGTCGGTCCGTGTGACCGGCCACCAGGAGGGGGAGCACGTCTTCTCCTCGACGGTGACGTCACCGGCGCAGCTGCTCTGACGCGCCGGCGCGTCGGCGGGCCGGCTTCCGGCTTCGGCTCCTCGGCCTGGAGGCCGGTGATCCTCTCGGGGTGCTGCACCAGGGCCTGGGCGCGGACCGGGTCGAGCTGGTCGACGTCCACGTCGA